>DAIAZB010000123.1 GCA_027443745.1 Thiomonas sp.
GCTGGTGTCGCATGGCGCACGTTGTCGGCCATGATCTTGACCGCCTTGCCCTGCGACTCCTGCATCGCCTCCAGAGCCTGCGTGGTGAAGTTCATGAAGCTTTGCATCAGGCTTGCCGCCGGACTCGAACTGTGGCTGCCACGCAAACTCGGGCCCGACCCAGCGTTTCCTCGCGCAGGGGGTTGCTTGCCGTTGTCGGCCGCCATGGCCTCACGCAGGGCTTGCTGCACGCGCAACAGGCCATGGTTCATGGCATCGGCCAGTTCCGCCTGGGTGGCACCGGCAATTGCAGCCGATTGCCGGGCATAGTCCCAGGCCCTCCGGCCGTTGGCCTGCGCTGGATTGTCGGACTGAATACGGATCCACTCTGGCACGTCACGCGCGGACACCGTGACACGCATGGCTTCGGCACCGTCGTGCGTGGCATCGCGCAGCAGCTGCAGATTGAGCCGAGCCAATTGATCGACACCACGCATGACCGCCTCGGCCATGCCGGCCATGGACTCCAACCCGGCCTTCTGCAACACCTGGATCTGCTCTCGGGTCTGCATCGCCGTTCTCCCGGAAAAGGTGGAATGACGTCACCAGTATGCGCATGGTGACTCGGACGTCCTTGATGAGCATCAAGACTTGTTCTGGCCTTGCGCATCAAGCGGCATGCATGCGCTGCACACGCATCGTTTATAGGCCGGTGGAGACCCCAGCGCAAGGACGAGTTGGCGGCATCACGGCAAAGCGCAGCGTGGGACCGTTGGAAGTGGGTCGCGCATGTCGCGCTGCCGCCCTTCAGCCTTCAGTTCTGCGCGAACAGCAGCTTGGCGACCGTGTCGTTGTCGATGGGTTCTTCGAACAGCGTGCGCACCAGCAGGTCGCTGCCCAGCACTTGGGGTGCGAACAGCATGTCGGGCTGCACACGGCGGATCTTGGCCAGATGGCGGGCGTCGTTCACGCCGGCGATGGTCTTGACCCCTGGCGCCAATTCCTTCACCGCGAGCACGGCGAAGGCGTTCTCGGCGTCGTCGTCGCGCAGGGTGAGCACGACCTTGGCCAGGGGCACGCCAGCTTGCTCCAGAATCTCGTTGCGGGTGGCGTCGCCGACGATGACGTCCGCGTCTTCCGGATAGGGCGAGGGTTTGCCGGGCGGGGCGATGATCGTCACCGGCACGTTGCGCCCCTGCAGCTCCTTCCATAACGTGTAGGCCAGACTCGAGACCCCGATGATGACGTAGTGATTGCGGCGAATTTCGCGGTGCATCCTGCCCTCCAGAGCACGTTTCAAGCTGCCGCCCACCAGCGGCCCGATGACCACCGACAGCGTGGTGGCGAAGATGGTGATGCCCAGCACGATCAGCGAGACGGTGTACATACGCGCCTCCACCGTTCGGGGCACGATGTCGCCATAGCCCACCGTGGACATGGTCTCCACGGCGTAATAAAACGCCGTTGGCAGGCTGCGGATGGGTGGGGAGTAGCCAGTGCCGAACCAGAGGCTGCCGAGCACGCCGTAAATGAGCAGGCTGCCGATGCCCAGCAGCGCGAACAGCGAACTCGCCGCCAGGCTGCTGCGGTTGAAGCGCCGGGCATAGACCGCGAGCACCACGATGAGCAGCGCGGCGATGGCAAAGACGGCATTCGGCTTATGGGCTGACCACAGGGCCAGACCAGCCGACAGCAGCGCCAGCAACAGGGTGATGACCCAGGCGATGCGCGCGCGCAGCAACAGGCCGAAGGCCATGAGGATGAGACCCAGGCCGATGAACACCCGCGGAATGACGGTCAGATCGGCCAGACCGGCGATGGACTCGGCGCCATGGTCGAACAGGCCATGCAGCGCCGCAAGCAGAGCGCCGAATTGCGGATGCACCTGCAAAACCCCGCTGACCGCCGCCAGCAGGGCCGCCAGCACCTGTGGCCCCTGCTCGCGCCAGAGGTTGAGCAACCAGCGCATGGCCGCGGCCACCCGCATGCGCACGCGGCGCAACCACCCAGGGCTGCGCTGGGGCGCGGGGTCGGGCGGCATGGCCGTCGTGCGGCCGTCCGGCGGCTTGGGCGGCGCTGCCTGCGTGTCCGGCTTCGGCTCGCCCCCCGGGGCGGGATCGGGGTCAAGCGTGGGCTCGGGCGGTGTCATCGACAACTCCTGGACGCAACACTTGCCGGAACGCAAGCGACTGCCTGCGCGGCCTTCGCCCCGAGGCAGAACCTGCGGCATGCGAACTGCCGGACCCCGGCGCTCATGGCCGGATCACCTTGCCCGGGTTCATCAGCCCGAGTGGGTCCAGCGCTGCCTTGATGGCACGCATCAGGCCTAGCGCCACCGGACTTTTGTAGCGCTGCAGTTCCTCTGTCTTGAGCTGGCCGACGCCATGTTCGGCGGAAAAGCTGCCGCCGCAGGCTGCGGCGGCGTCGTGCACGATACGGTTGCAGGTCTCCTGGTGTTCAGCCAGAAACTGCGCCGCATCGCTCGCGATCGGCGCCTGCACGTTGTAGTGCAGGTTGCCGTCACCCAAATGCCCGAACACCACCAGACGCGCGCCGGGCAAGGCCTGGGTCACCAACTCGGCCGTGCTCTCGACGAAAGCCGCCATGTGCGAAATGGGCACGGCGATGTCGTGCTTGATGTTCAGGCCCTCCTGGGCCTGGGCCAGCGGAATGTGTTCGCGCAGCGCCCACATGCCCTGCGCCTGTGCCAGGCTCTGGGCCACGGCAACGTCGATCACCCTGTCGTGTTGAAGCGCCGCGCCGAGCACGGCCTCCAGACGAGCCTGGGCATGGGCCTCGCTTTCGTTGTCCGACAGCTCGAGCAACACACACCAGGGCGTGCGCAACTCCAGGGGCAGGCGCAGTTGCGGAAAATGGCGCTGCACCAGTTGCAGGCTGTGTGTGCTCATCAGCTCGAAAGCCGTGAGCCCGGCGCCCAGTGAAGCGCGCGCATCTTGCAGCAAATCCACTGCATCCTGCGCATGCGCCACCAGCACCAGCGCCGTGCACTGCGCCACCGGCTGCGCAAACAGCTGCAGACTGGCCGCGGTGATGATGCCCAGCGTGCCCTCGGCGCCGATGTACAGGTCGCGCAAGTCGTAGCCGGTGTTGTCCTTGCGCAGCGCGCTCAGACCGTTCCAGACCTCGCCCTGCGGTGTCACCACCTCGAGCCCGAGGCACAGCGCGCGGGCATTGCCGTAACGCAGCACCGCGGTGCCGCCGGCATTGGTAGAGAGCACGCCGCCAATGGTGGCGCTGCCCTCGGCGGCCAGGCTCAGCGGAAACAGCAGGCCGGCCTGTTGCGCGGCGTCTTGCACGTTTTGCAAGATGCAACCGGCCTCCGCCACCAGCACGCCGTCGGCCGCGGAAAGGTCGCGGATGCGGTTCAGGCGCTTGAGCGAGAGTAGCAGTTGCGAGCCGCTGGCGTCGGGCGTGGCGCCTCCCACCAGGCCGGTGTTGCCGCCCTGGGGGACGATGGGCACGCCATGGGCGGCGCAAAGCTGCACCACTTCGGCCACCTGCGCGGTGTCCGCCGGCAGCGCCAACGCCAGGGGTTTGCCGCGGTAGCGGCCACGCCAGTCGGTGGCATGGGGAGCAAGCTCTGCAGCCTGGTCAAGCACCTGGCTGGCCCCGAGCAGGGCGCGCATGGCGTTGAGAAAGCGGATGCTCTGCGCTGAGTTCATGGCCGTGGCCTGCGCGCATGCGCCCGCAAGGTGACGGCCATCATGCCGAACGACGCCAGCGCCAGCGCGCATTCGACCCAGCCGAGTCGGCGCGACAGCGCCAGTGGGTCAGTCAGCCCGCGCACCACGCCCTCGGTGAGATAGAACCACACCAGCATGCTCATCCACTGGTAGGTGTAGAGCCGGCCGCGCCACATGCCGGGGGCGGCGACGAGCAGCGGCAACACCTTGAGCGCCAGCCAAGAGCCGCCGGGTCGCAGCGGTGCCCACCACAGCTCCCAGCCCAGGCACAGCAGCGCGAGCGCCACCCACAAAACCAGATTGGCGCGGCGCCATGCTGGCGCGGCGAACCGGCCATCGCCGGCTTGGGCATCGCCTTGGAGCGTGTGGGGATGCATCGCCCGCGCTCAACCGACGGCGCACAACTTGCGCGCCGCGCCGGCCAGGCGGCGACCCAGCGCCGTGGCCAGACGCAATTCTTCGGCCGTGGCCGCCAGGCTGGAGTCGTGCCCGGCGTGGTGGCTGGCGCCGTAAGGCGTGCCGCCGCTGCTGGTGGTCATGACATCGGGCTCGCCGGCGTAGGGCAGGCCGACGATGACCATGCCGTGGTGCAGCAGAGGCAGCATCATCGACAGCAAGGTGCTTTCCTGGCCGCCATGCAGGCTGCCGGTGGAGGTGAAGACGGCGGCGGGCTTGCCCGCCAGTGCCCCCGAAAGCCACAGCGCCGAGGTCTGGTCCCAGAAGTACTTCATGGGCGCGGCCATATTGCCGAAGCGCGTGGGCGAACCCAGCGCCAGTCCCACGCATTCCTCCAGATCGGCCAGCTCCACATAGGGTGGCCCGTCGCGCGGCACCGCAGGTTCGGGCTGCTCCACCAGCGCCGCCACGCGCGGCACGGTGCGTACCCGCGGCAGCATGCCGGGCACTTCGGCAACGCCACGCGCCAGGGCTTCGGCCAGCGCGCGGGTGCCACCATGTACGCTGTAATAAAGGATCAGGATTTCTTGCATGCCACCATCCTATGCGCCCCCGTTACCGCCCGCCCGACCTGCCCCAAAGCCTGCGCTTGCTCATCAAGCGCTTCGGCCAGGAGCGCCTGGCGCAGACGGCCGGCAGCCTGACCTTCACCACGCTCATATCCATGGTGCCGCTGCTGGCGGTCGGCTTGTCGCTGTTCACCGCCTTTCCCGCGTTCCATCGCATGCAGGACCACCTGCAGCAACAATTCGCCCATGCGCTGCTGCCGCAGGGCATCGCCGAGACCGTCTTTCGCTACCTCAACCAGTTCGCAGCCAAGGCCAAGGGCCTGGGCGCGGTGGGCGTGGCCGGGCTGGTGTTCCTGGCCACCTCGATGATGCTCACTGTGGACAAAGCGCTCAATGCCATCTGGCGCACGGCGCGGCTTCGGCCACTGGCGCAGCGCGTGCTGCTGTATTGGGCGGGGATCACCCTGGGGCCGCTGGTGCTGGGCGCCGGGTTGGCGGCGTCGGCGGCGCTGGTGGCCGCGCATCGCGGCTGGCTGCACCACATTCCCGGCGGCGCCGGCGTGCTGCTCACGCTGCTGTCGTGGGCGTTCATGGGTGGGGCCATCGGCGCGCTCTACCGCTTCGTGCCCAACACCGAGGTGAAGTGGCGCGACGCCCTGGCCGGCGGCCTGTTCGCCGCCATCGGCTTCGATCTCGCCGGCCGTGCCTTCGCTTGGTATGTGGCCAGCGTTCCCACCTTCACGGCGGTGTACGGCACCTTCGCCACCCTGCCGATATTTCTGATGTGGATTTACTGGAGCTGGATGGTGGTGCTGCTGGGCGCCATGCTGGCCGCCTTCCTGCCGCTGCTGCGGGTGCGCGCCCTGCCGCCCCAGGCCGTGGCCGGCGGCGACTTCCTGCTGGTGCTCAAACTGCTGCGCCAGCTTGCCGCCGCGCGCCTGGCGCCCCATGCCGGGCGCGAGACCCTGATCCTCGCCCGCAGTCTGCGCTGCGACCCGCTGCATCTGCAGCCCTTGCTGAATGCGCTGGAGGGCATCGGCTGGATCGGCAGGATCACACCGGACGCGCACCATCGCTCGCTGCGCTGGGCCCTGCTGGTCGATCCGGCGCAAACTCCGATCGCCGCCCTGGTCGACGTACTCCTGCTGAACCACGACGCCGCTGCCGAAGTCTCACCCATATTGGTCCACCTCGTCAGCGACGAGGAGCGCGCATTGACGCTGCAGCGGCTGCTGCAGGATAAGCCTTGAACAAGCTGCGGCGACGACCATGTGGTGCCTGCGTCATTCCTGGCACGCACATCCGCAGAACAGCCATCGTGCGCAGCCGAAACCGCTGCGACAGTGCGCATCCAGCTCGATCGCCAGAAATCCGACATGACCCGATCACGCAGAGGAACAGGCATGGACATCACCGTGTATCGCGCTGAAGCCCTAGCCCGCGAATGGCGGAGACTTCCGGCTTCCACCTACAACCTCGCCCGCACCTTGCAGGCGCGCAGCCCCAAGGGTGTGGCCTTCGTGCCCATTCGCCCCATGCAGGTGTTGGCCATTCTCGACGCCACCGAATTCGTCTTTCTCGACAGCCGGTATAAGAGTTGGGTCATGCTTGCTTGGCAGGGTTTCCAGCCCAAGTCCCGCAGTGCGTTGGACGAACCTGTTCCCTTCGAATGCGTGTCCTTCGAAGCGACCGCGCAGGAAGCCATGCTCCGTCTGGCGCGTGAGTTCCATCGCGCGCTCGAACAACTTGCTGCCAAGCAGCACATCGACGGCCCCGCCAAGGTGCTGAAGCTGACTGCGAAGCGGTCGGCCTAGCGCCTGTTCACGTTCTTTCTACACCCGCGTTACCCCCAGCCGGGGTGGGAGCAAGGCGCACGGAACAGCAAGCAGGCCATTGCTCGAAGCTGCCTACTCGTCTTCCCCCAACTCCGCGTCCCAACCCTGGTCCCGGGCGCGGGCAATGGCTCCTGCATAGGCGCGGGTGTGGCGCTCGGCGAGTTCGGTCGGCAGGCGACTGGGGAGGTTGCCGTACTGATCCCACTCCTTGTCGACCTTGTCCATCAACACCTGCATCTGGCCGAGGGTCCAGCCGGCGCAGTCTTGCGTCTCGGGGATGAAGCCGAACACCCGCGCGTCGAGCACCACGCGGCCGAGCTGGGTGATACCGTGTTTGTCCTGATCGAGGCCGACGTATTTGTCCATGGGAATCCTGGAGGGGAATGCGCGAAGGATAGAGCACCGCAATCCATGGCACCGCATGCGCGATGCCATGCAGGCAGACGTCCGAGCGTCTGCCTGCATGCTCGGCGCACTTGGTGCGCTTTACCGCGTCAAGCCGGCATAGAGCAGTGGCAGCTTTTCCGGCAGACGCTGCACATGATCGATGACCATGAAATGGTTCTGGCCGAAGATGCGCGCCACGTATTGGTCGGCGCCCGGATCCAGACTCATGCAGTAGGTGACAACGCCATGTTTGGCCACGTCTTCCACTGCTTTCTTGGTGTCGGAGCGCAAGTATTGCGGGTCGCGCACGTCGATGTCGGCAGGCTCGCCGTCGGTGATGACGAGCAGCAGCTTTTTCGCGGATTTCTGCAGTTGCAGGTGGTGCCCGGCATGGCGAATGGCCGCGCCCATGCGGGTGGAGAGCTGCCCGGTCATGCCCGCCAGCCGCGCCTTGGGCTCCTCGTTCCACTGCTGGTCGAAGTCCTTGAAACGCAGGTATTGCACGTCGTGCCGGCCATCGGAGCAGAAACCGTGGATGGCAAAGGGGTCACCCACCTTGCTGATGGCGTCGGCAAGCAGCACGCAGGCCTGGCGCGTGAGGTCGAGCACGGAATACTCCTGGCCCGCAACCTTATCGTTGGTGGACTCGGACAGGTCGAGCAGCACCAGGATGGAGAAGTCACGCACCTGACGCACACTGCGCATCATGATGCGCGGGTCGGGCTGCTGCCCCATGCGCATGTCGACGAAGCTGGCGATGGCAGCGTTGATGTCGATCTCGTCGCCGTCTTCGAGCTTGCGGATGCGCTGCACGCCCTGTGGCTGCATGGCATCGAGCAGGAACTTCATGCGGTGGATCTCGCGCTTGTACCGCGCGGTGATGGCGTCGATGGCGGCCAGGTCGCCCAGCTTGCCGCGCCGCTCCAGCACCGTGGCCCAGGCCGGGCGTTCGAGCTGGATCTGGTAGTCCCATTCCGAGTAATGGAAAGGCTCGGAAACCGGCTCCTTGCCCTCCATCTCGTTGAAACTTTTGCCCATGTCTTCGTAGGGGAACAACTCGGTGTCGAGCACCCAGATTTCCTCGGCGTCGTCGCCGGCGTTCTCGACGTCGATCTCATTGGCCATCTCCATCACGCTGACATGCTTGCGCACCTGCCTGACCGACTCATAGCCGGCATGGGCAGCCTTGTTGAAATCGAATTCCTC
>DAIAZB010000124.1 GCA_027443745.1 Thiomonas sp.
GTCGCCGAACATCGGCAGCACCACCTCCGCGCCGCTCAAGGCGCCGGCCGCCGCCATGAGGCGGATGCTCCAGGCCCGCCTGAGAATGGCGCGCCATTGCGGGTCCAACGTCCAGCGCCTCATGGCTGGCCTCCATGTGGCGAGGGCGGCAGGCGTTCGGCCAGCCGGTCCAGCTTGTCCTCGATGCGCCGCTGGCTGGCGCGGATGTCGGCGCTCTGCGCCTGCACCGCGGCGTCCTGCTCGGCGTCGCGGCTCACCTGCATGACGCGGAACTGCTCCAGCAGCGCCAGGCGCTTGTCGATGCCGTTGTACGCCGCCATGCCGGCGGCGATGAAGCCAATGAACGTGATGATGTGTCCCAGGTTGATGGTGGGGTCGAACCGCGGGCGGTTGGCATGGGCGGCGGTGGGCGTGGCGTCGTGGTCCTGGCTCATGGAATGCTCTGGATGAAGGGATCGAAATTGGTGGTCTCAAAGCGCGACGCCCGCGCTCCAGGCGCTGCCGGTGTAGGCGCACAGCTTGCTTTCCGCGCCCACATAGGCCAGCCAGCCCAGGCGCGGCGCATAAAACTCCCAGGCGGAAAGGCTGGCGCGCCAGACCGTGAGCTGGCCGTCCTTGCCGGCCCAGGCGCCCGTGGCCGCCGGTCCCACGATGTGCATCTCCCCCGCCGCAGGCGTGGCCGGCGGCGCGGTGAGCGTGCGGTCCAGCACCCCGATCTGGACGATGGCCCCGACCTTGAGCAGGTTGGCATCCATCTGCTGGTTCCATCCGCTTTCTCCCAGAGCCCAGCCGTAATACAGGCCGCTGACGCTTTCGGTGCTTGCTGGCATATCAAATTCCCCCGTAGAAGTTGCCGTACTGGTAACCGTACCCGGCGCGTTTGGTCGTGTGGTCCTGGCTTTGCAGGCTGTTGAGTCCGCCGCGCTGGCTCAACAGCAACGCGCGCAGGCTGCCATTGGCGCGAGCCTGCGCGCTGATCGATGCCGATGATGCGGCGATGCCGGCGCTGTAGTGCGCGCTGATTCGCGCGGCCGTGAGCGCCGTGCCGTAGATGGCCGCGCTGGCCATGCGCCCCGGAAAATACGGCGCTCCGCTTGCATCCCATCTCCGGCCCACATAAATGCCATTGTTTCCAGCCACCGGAGCCACGCCGGGCACCAGCGATGCGACCTGCGCGCCATCGAGGTACAGCAGCAGCGTGGTGCCATCCCAAGTGGCGCAGGCGTGATGCCAGGCGTTGAGTGACGGCGTCGGACCGGCCACCGCCTTCCATGCCGATCCCGTGTAAAAACCTGCCATCAGGGTGGACGCCGTGGCGCCCGCGGCCGTGGAGAAAGACATCGCGTACAAAACATTGTTTCCAGCCCCCGTAAAGGCCTCGCAAATGATGCCCGCGCCGTTCGGCGTGGACGTCAGGTAGATCCATGCCTCTAGCGTCCACGCCGCCGTGATGTTGAGCGCGGCCGGCGTGCCGCAGTTGATGTACCCCGTGCTGCCATTGAGCAGCACCGCGCCGGGCGCGTTGGATGGTGGCGCCGCGCCGAGCGTATAGCCGCCGGTATAGGTGCCGGCCAGGGCGTTGCCGCTGCTGTCGGCGGCGGCGGTGCCGGTGGCCTCGTTCAGCTTCCAGAATGCCAGCGGCGTGTCGGCCAGCACGGTGGCCGAATAGTCCGGCAGGCTTCCGGCAACCAGTACCCGCGCCGGCGCCGGGCTGGTCAGCGCGCTGGCGGTGATCTCATCCGCCAGCGCCCATGGGTCGCTGGTCCCGGTCAGGCCCGTGAGCGTACGCAGCGCGGTGCCGGCCTCGCCATACACAGTGAGCGCGTAGCTCACGCCCGTTTCGGGGCCGATGTTCGCCGCGTTTTGCAGGATGATGTTGTCCGCCTGCTGCACGCGGTCGCGGTGCGCCCAGGCCGTGGTCAGCGCGCCCAGAATCGCGGCCGGGTAGGCCGCGGCGTTGAGCGTGAAATTCCCCGGCGCGTAAGGCCGGTTCTGCCGCTGCGCGAAGGTGATGTTGTCCACCGGGGCGGACGCCAGCGCCAGGGTGCCCAGGCCCGTGGTGGTCAGCAGTTTGGCGTTCACCGTCTCGCCCACGGTCCAGGGCGTCTTGTCGCCGATCTGCCGGCCGTCGGCCAGCCACACGGTGGCGCCCGCGGCGTGCGTGGCCGGAACGGTGTCGAGCACGCCGCGGTTGCAGCCGAACGTGCCGGCGGTCGTGTTGATGGCGGTGATCTGCACCACCTCGGCGTCGATCAGCGCATAGCCGCCCAGCGTCCACTGGCTGCTGTCGAGGGTGCCGGTGTAGGGCACGCCCGCGCTGCTCACCGCCCTGGGAAGCGCCGCGCCCAGTTGCGCCGTCTGCGTCCAGCCGCCAACCTGCCGCGCCGCGTAGGCGGTTTGCGAACTGGCCTTGGTGTACAACTGGGCGTTGTAGGCCCCGGGGCTGGGCTTGCCGGCCAGGGCGTACACATAACAGTCCGTGGCGGCCAGGTTCGCCAGGTCGGCCTGGCTCATCGCGCGCACCAGGTCGTAATACGGCGTTTCCACCAGCAGGCGCGGCGTGGCGGCGGCGGGGGCCTGCACCGGGTTGGCCCAGCCGCTCGGCTGCGGGGCGGTGTAACTGGCCGAGGGCAGCCCGAACACGTCCTCCACCGCGTCGATGACGATGGTGCCGTCCGCCAGCGTGCCGGTGTCGATGCCGGCCACCCGCAGCACCAGGCCCGCGATGCCCAGCACCGGCCAGTCCAGCCGGAACAGGCCGCCCGGCAGCAGGTTCCAGGCCTGGCGATTGGTCTTGATCTGCACCTTCGCCAGCGGCACCGACAGGCTGGCAAGGTCGCGCATGGCCACGCGCGCGGCCAGCGCGTCGTCGCTGATGCCGGGGTAACGCCGGGTCTGGCTCACCACGCCGCCCTGCGCCTGAATGTTGGCCAGGTCCTGCACGGCCACGCTGGTGTCCTTGCCGTTGTCGTGCCGCGTGTAGGTGACGATCAGCTCCCCCGTCGTCTCGCCCCAGCTCGCGCGCTGGTAGTCCGCCAGCTCCAGGATGTTGTCGGGGTTGAACAGCGGCAGCGTGGCCGCGTTGTAGCCGCCGCGCAGCAGCGTGAGCGTGAATTGCCCGGTATCGGGCCGCACCGCCAGCACCGCGCCGATGTGGTCCACCACCATCTGCACGAACTGCTCGATGGTGGTCTGCTGGCTCCATTGCAGGTTCAGGCCGAAGCCCTCGGTGGTGAGCTGATCCGCCGCCGCGCGAAAGCCCGCGTCGTCGATGGCGTTGATCGAATAGCCCATGCCCCAGACGGCATTCGTCAGGCATTCCACCAGAATGTGCGCCGGGTTGGCGGCCACCACCCCGCCGGGCATCGCGATGCTCGCCGCCGTGGCGTACCAGCCCTTCGGCGCGCGCCGCACGCGCACCCACCAGGGTTTCGCGTAAGGGTTGTTCGAGCCGATGAACAACTGCCGTCCGATGAGCGAGAACACGCCCCGGTAGGCCGGTTGCGGCGCGCCGATCTTGGCCACCAGGTAATCGTTCGGCGCCAGCGTGCTTTCGCCCAGCGCCACGTCCACCGCGCCGCTGATGCCGCCCTGGCTCTTGTCGCCCCCAAACAGGCTGTCCGCCGCCAGGGTGAGCCGCCCGCTGGCCGTCACATTTCCAATCCAGGCGCTGCGCTCGCCCACCACCACTTCGGTCAGCGCGTCCACCGGCCCGTGGCACACGGCCAGGTGCATGCCCATGTAATAGCGGTACCCGACGATCTGGCTGCCGCCGCCCTTGCCGCCGCTCATGGCCGCGCCTCCATGCCGGTTTCCGCGCCCTCGCGCGCGACGCGGGCGCGCGCCTGGTCGACCACGGCATGCGCCATGGCGTCGTCGATGTCCAGCAGCCGCGCCGCCGGAATGCCGCGCTGCACGAACGCCATCCAGTCGATGCCGTGGCGCGCCGCGAAATCGCGGCCGCCGCGTGAGCAGTGCAGCACGCGCAGGTCGGCCATGGTGACGATGAGATCGGCGTCGGTGCGCATGCGCTCACTTCCCCCCGCCGCCGCTCATGATCGGGTCCACGCGGATGTCGCCATACCACACCACGTTCGCGTTTTTTACCAGCACCTCGCCGAACACCACCGGAATGGGCGTGCCCTCCTGCGCCGTGGGCGCCTGCTCCTGCCCCACGGGGGGCGCCTGCGGCGCGGGCGGCTTCGGCGCCAGCACGTAGCTGAGCACCATGCTGACGACGAAGATGGCGAGCTGGACCCACATGGCGGTCAGAACACGGTGGCGCCGCCCAGCGGGTTGCTGGTCGGAATGAAAGGAAAGCCGCCGTAGTTGGCGCTGTTGGCGAATTTCGCGTCGCAGGTGGCCAGCGTGTGGTCGCACCCCGGCAGCAGTGTCACTTGCATGCCCGCGGCGAGGTCGAGCGCCGCCGAAGACAGCGTGATGGTGTCGGCCGTGTGCCCCGTGATCATGCGCCGCACGCTGGCGCCGCCCGCATTCCAGCTCGCGTAGCCGCCCACATACCAGCCGTTCGGCTTCGCCGAAGCCCCCGGCACCGTGACGGCCTTGCCGCTCACCACGGAAGCGGCAGCGGCGAACTGCACCGCCGCCGTGCTCGCGCCGCACGGCACCCCGTACAGCACGTGCGGGCAGTTGCGCTGGTACAGCCGCCGCAGGCCCGTGCGCTTGAGGCTGGTAGATACCGGCTCGCAGTGCAGCACCACGCTGGCCTTGTCGGCCCACTGCGCGCCCAGCACGCGCCCCATCCACACCACGGCATAGTCGGTGTCGGCGCCGTGGCGGCGGCGCACGGTCAGCAGCGTGACTTCGGACGGCGGCGCGGCGATGAATTCCGCGGCGATGGAAATATCCCGCGCGCACGTCAGGTCCAGCCGCTGCTGGTTGAGGTCGCCGCTCTGCTTGAGGGTCGCGCGCTGCATCGGCGTTGCCGTGTACACGTCGATGCCCAGCGTCTGGTCCGCCTGCGCGCTGGTCCTGAGCTAGGCGACCGGGAGCTGGCAGCAGCGGGGTTACCCTCCCCGGGGCTTCTGCCAGCCAGCGTCGGGACGGGGGGACTCGAACCCCCGATCTCCTGGTCCCAAACCAGGTGCGCTAGCCGGGCTGCGCTACGTCCCATTGTCGGCATGACGCTGGACTTC
>DAIAZB010000125.1 GCA_027443745.1 Thiomonas sp.
TATTTCTGGGTCCAGGCCGAAAGTCTGGCCGCTGCCGCACACCTCGCGCTGCGTTTGGGCGAGCAGCGCTACTGGGACTGGTACGACCGCATCTGGACGTATGCCTGGACGCACTTCGTCGATCACGTCCACGGCGCCTGGTATCGCATCCTCGCTCCCGACAACACCAAGCTGACCGACGAGAAAAGCCCCGCCGGCAAGACCGACTATCACACCATGGGCGCCTGCCACGACGTGCTGCGCGCCCTGGGCGCCGCGCAGGCGCGGCTGCGCCATGCGGTGCTGATGACGTTCGCGCCTGGCACTTCGCAGGCGCGCATCGCGCAGCATCTGCAGGGTTTCGCCCAAATGGCCACGCGCATCAGCGGCATCGCAGCGGTGGAGGCAGGCCCCAACATCAGCCCCGAGCGGCTGAATCATGGCTACACGCACGCGGCCATGCTGAGTTTTCTCGACGCCGCGGACCGCGACACCTATCTCCACCATCCGGCGCACAGCGCCTTCGCGCAAAGCCTGAGGGCGGATCTGGCAGCCATTCTGGTGTGCGATTTTCAGGCGGGCCAGACATGAGACGTCCGCGCAGTGAATGCCAGCAAGTGGTCTGGAAATCTGGCCGGGTTGACCCGCAGACGGACCTGCGCATTCTGGTGCCCGCCGCCGTGGAAACCTGGTGAAAAAGGAATGTCGGGGTATTGCAACATGCTGCATTGCAATATGTTGCTCTTTGCTTGCGAGTGGGCAGACGCATTCATATTATGAATCAACAATGACATGGGAGTCAGGAGGAGGAGGCCAATCGATTCAACATCCAAGACGTTGTGACTTGATACAGCATGATTTTTGAGGCGCGAGAGGGCGTTTCATCAACGCGTTACATCAACAATTCCGAGCATGAAGCCTCGGAACTTTAATAAACGGAGATAAGGTCATGAAGCTTATTGCAAGGATGAATCTGTCCGCCGTGGGGTTGGCGGTGGCGGCGGCTTTCGGGATGGCCGCGCCGGCACATGCCGACACGTTCGGCTTCAACGGTTATTTTCGTGCCGGCGCCGGCACGACGTCCGCCAGCTCCAATGGCGGTCCGGCGCGCCAGTGCTACAACCTGCCTGGCCTTGATGCTGGGCATTACCGGTTGGGTAATGAGTGCAATTTGTACGGCGAATTCGGTTTCAACGATTACGGCACGGCAAACGGGGTCAAATACCACAATATGGTGATGATCAACGAATACAGCCCCGGCACCGACATTGGAACCTCCTACGCCAGCTTCGAGCAGATGTATTCGGAAATCAGCGGCGTCGATTTTGCCCCCAACGTGCATTTCTGGGCCGGCAAGCGTTTCTACGGCCGTGCCAATATCGACATGCTCGACCATTTCTTCGTGCGCATGGATGGCGTGGGCGGCGGTGCCGACAATATCGGCCTTGGCCCCGGAAAACTCGGCTTGGCGTATTTCGGCTCTGACTCCTATGCCGGGTTTGGCGACAACGCGACCAGCTTGTCCCCGACGTCTGGTCGTCGGTTTAACTTTGATTACACCGGCCTTCCCGTCAACCCAGGCGGCACATTGCGCATCACGGGTACCGTGACCAAGAGCAACGCCGTTGGCGGCACCACGGGCGAAGCGATCAGCTTCCAGCACAACCAGGACATCCCTGCGCTCGGCGCCGGCAACGTGTTGTGGCTGCAACTGGCGCGCGGTTCAGCATCCTTGGCGCAAAACTTTGGTGTCGGCACCTCTCCAACCAGCGCCAAGGCCTACCGTCTTGCTGATGCGCTGAATTGGCAAGTCGGCAACTTCAGCGGCCAAGCGAACCTGGTCTACGGTCACCACGATGCCGGTTCGGCGAACGATACGTTTGCCTACCCCAATGGTCTGGTGGCGTACAAAAACACCTCGATCGGTGCGCGCTTCGCCTATGCCCTGACCAACAACCTGCGGGTGATCGGCCAGCTCGGTCACATGACCAAATCCCCCGACGGCAACCCCACCGAGAAGCTGACCATCGCCACCATCGGTCTGGGCATCGTTCCCGACGCCAAGGTGTATTACTCGCGGCCTGAAATCCGCCTGTACTTCACCCATGCGTCCTGGAATGCGGCCGCAGCAAACGATCCCGCCAACGCGAATTACAACGGTGACAATGGGCTGCCGGGTTATCAAGTGAACGGCGCCTCCACCAGCGGCAACAGCGTCGGCGTCCAGGTCGAAACCTGGTTCTGATCGGTTGTCTCGCAACCCGTTGCATTACGAGTCTCTCCAGAGTAGGACTTGAGCCAGCGCCGTTTCTTCGGAAGCGGGCTGGCTTTTTTTATGGCCGGGTCCGGCACGCTGACTGCGGCAGGCTGTGGGCGCAACCCTGGTCTTGCCTGCGCGGGAAGGCCGAGCGGATTAGGCTAGAGTTATTCACCCATTCATCATCAAGCAGGAACGCACCATGAACGCAAAAATCCCGTTGCTCGCGCCCATCGGGCTGGCGCTTGCCTTGTCTCTCGGCAGCACTCCAGCGGCGCAGGCCGGGTGGCTCGGCTCGGCCTTCGGGCAAAGCGCCCCGCGGCTGGCAATGGCCGAGCCGGGCCGCACCGAATGGCAGATCGGCGAGTTTTCCCTGATTCACATCGTGCCGGCCGAGAGCGGCGCGGCGCCGAACCAGCAGCCCGTCACGCTCCCCATCGAGGGCCTGGGTCGTGCCCTGAGTTCAATCAACTTCGCTGCCAAGGATGGGGAAGAACCCTTGTTCGGCAACGCAGAGCTCGAAGACCTGGTGCCCGCGCTGGCGCACGCCTTGGCGACCGCGCAGCCAGGGCAGGACATCGTCTTTTCAAGCGCATCGCGCCGAAACGGCGCGTTCTTCGTCGGGCCCACGGCGGTGACGGGGCGGATTTTCGTGCATGACGGCAAGCTCGATCTCATCGTGCATGACGCGCGCGACAACTTCTACGACCAATATCGCGGCTCCATGCAAAAGCCGGTCTTCCACTATGGCAACCGGAGCGTTGCAGGCAAGGTGCAGTTGTCGAGTCCCATGGCGAGCAACAAGCGGGCCGACTGGCTGCAGATTGCGCTTCAGCAGATCCAGGCGCCCAACGCGGTTGCAACCCCCAACGCTGCCGCAGCGCCGAACGCGCCGAGCACCGCAGCCCCGATGGCCGTGCCGCAGCCCAGCCAGAACTATCCGCGCAACAGCCCCGAGGGGATCGAGCATCGACTGGCGATTCTGAAGGACGCGTACCAGCGCGGCCTGATCACGAAGCAGGAGTATGACGAAAAGCGGGCGGAACTCGTCAAGGCGTTTTGACGATGCGGCGCCGCCAAGCCTCGCGGGCTCGGCGGCGCAGGCTGCATGGCGCCATGGTTCGCGCCACGGGGACTCAGGCCCGGCCGTGTGACACGCGCGATTGGCGTGCCAGCGAGTCGACGATCACGGCGATGGCCAGCACACCGCCGGTGATCATGTAGCGCAGCGACGACGACAGGTCGAGCAGCGTCAGTCCGCTGGAGATGGATTGGATGACGATGATGCCCAGCAGGGCGGAATAGGCGCTGCCGCGGCCACCGAAGAGGCTGGTTCCACCGATCACGGCAGCGGCGATGGCATTGAGATTGACATCGCCCGTGCCGGCCTGCTGGCTTGCCGAGGCCAGGCGCGCCGAGGCGAGCACGCCGCCGAATGCGGCGAGCATCGAGCACAGGACGAAGACGCTGGTGTAGATCAGCCGAACGTTGATGCCGGCGCGGCGCGCGGCTTCGCGATTGCCGCCCACCGCATGCACGGCGCGGCCCCATTGGGTGCGTGTCAGGGCGTAGCCCATCACGATGACGAGGCCGACGAAGATGCCGAACATCCAGGGGACGCCGCGGTCCAGGTTGAAGTAGTAGACGAGGAATTCCAGCACGACCGTGATGACGATGGCGCGCAGCAGCAATGCGTTCATCGACTCCGAGGACAGGCCGGCCTGCCGGCGCCGGGCGGCTGTGCGAAAGCCCGTCACGAACATCAGGAGGCCCGCCAGAGTCACCACCAGATAGGCAACGCTGTGCGGCATGAACAAGGACTGGCCGAGATTGACCAGACCGGACCCGTACGGCAGGTTGATCGACCCGGTGGGCCCGAGAATGTAGAGTTGCATGCCGAGGATCGCGAGCAAACCCGCGAGGGTGGACACGAAACTGGGCATGCCGAAGCGGTTGAACAGTTGGGCGTAGATGAATCCGATGAGCGCGCCGCTCAGGACCGCAGCGGCAATCGCAAGCCCGACGGGCCAGCCTTGGTTGACCCACAGCACACCCACCAGCGCCGAGGCGAATCCGCTGACCGAGCCGACCGACAGGTCGATCTCCCCGAGCATCAGGATGCAGACGATGCCCAGCGAAATCACCCCCACCGTGGAGGCGTCGAACAGCATGTTCACGAGATTGTTGCTGGACAGGAAGATGGGGTTCAGGCTCTGGAAGATGGTCCAGATGATGGCCAGCCCGACAACCACCGGCAGCGAGCCGATGTCGCCCGAGCGCACGCGGTCGATGAAGGTGCGAATCGCTCCGGCGATGCCGCGCTCATGCTTCACACGCTCGTCGCTGCGGTCGAGCAGCGGCTTGGCTTGCGGGGTCTCTCCAGTGTCGGTGGTCATGGCTGCTCTCGGTCGTGAGTCTGATGGAGTTGGGCCTCACGCCGCTCGGATCGACGCGAGACGGAGTTGTCCGTGGCGCCCGTGATGGCGCTCACCAGTTCCTGGTTCGAGGCATCGGGATGGAAGACGCCGTTGTTGCGGCCGAGCCGAAGCACCACGATTCGATCGGCGACGGCGCGCACATCCTCCATGTTGTGGCTGATCATGAGCACGCCGAGACCGCGGTCGCGGACGCGCTCGATCAGGTCGAGAACCTCGGCCGTCTGCGCAACGCCGAGCGCCGCGGTCGGCTCGTCGAGCAAGATCAGCTTCGGCTCGAGCAGCAGCGAGCGGGCGATGGCGACGGTCTGACGCTGGCCGCCAGAGAGCGACGCAACCGGGATGCGAACGCTCGGAATGCGTGCCGACAGCTCCTTGAGCAGCGTCCACGCCTTGAGTTCCATCGCCACCTCGTCCAGGCGCAGCGCCTGCAGTTCCCTGCCGAGAAAAATGTTGGCGACGACATCCAGGTTCTCGCACAGCGCCAGGTCCTGGAAGACGGTGGCGATGCCCAGCGCCAGCGAAGCGCTCGGATCCTCGAGGGTCACGGGCTTGCCGCAGAACGCCATGGTCCCGGCGGTTGGCTGATGCACGCCGGCAAGGACCTTGACCAAGGTCGATTTGCCGGCGCCATTGTCGCCGACCAGCGCAACGACCTCGCCCGCATGGACGTCAAGATCGATGTCGGTCAGCGCCGCCACCGCGCCGAAGCGCTTGGAGACTCCGCGAAGGCTGAGGACGGGTTCGCCGGTGGGTGCCGGCCGTTGCGCGTGGGCGGGTTCCATGTCGGTTACGGCGTGATGCCGAGCTTCTTGCAGCCGGCGATGTAGCTGCCGAC
>DAIAZB010000126.1 GCA_027443745.1 Thiomonas sp.
CCCACGCGCAGATTGCGCAACACCGTGCTGCCCGCGCCCACCAGGGCGGTTTCGCCCACCTGTACCGCGCCGCCGAGTTTCGCGCCGGGGGCGATAGGCGCCCAGGCGCCGATGCGGCAGTCGTGATCGACCACCGCGCCGTGATTGACGATGGCGCCTTCGCCCAGCTCGGCCATGGGGCCGACGACGCACTGTGCCGTGATCAGGCAGCCGGGCTGGATGCGCGCCGAGGCCGCCACGCTGGCGCTGGGGTGGACGATGGTGGCCAGCGGGCCGACGGACGCCAGCCGCGCCGCTTCGTCGCGCCGCACCGGGTTGTCGCCGATGGCGACGTGGACGGCACGTGGCCCGGGCAGCGCGGCGGCATCTTGCGGCGACAGCACCGGGACACCGGGCAGCAGTTCGCCGCCCCAGGTGGCCGCGTTGCGGTCCGAGGCGACCACGCGCGAAAAGGCGCCGCTCGCCATGGCCGCATCGGCCGCCACGCGGCCGTGGCCACCGGCGCCAAAGACGATCAGCAAAGGTTGTTCGGGGGAGGCAGACATGATGGATTCAATAGCGATTGACCTTGTGCAGCAGATCGGCCGACAAGGCAAGCGTGGCCAGCAGATGCGCGATGCGCGCGGCGCTCTGGCCGTCACCATAGACGTTACCGGCATGGTGTGGCCAAGGCCCGTGGGCAACAGCCTGCCGGATGGCGGCCTCGATGGCCCCGGCCCGCGGCGTCACGTCCACGGTGTTGGCGTTGCGCTCGCGAAAGTTTTGGCGGCTGCCGACGTTGACCACCGGCGTGCCCAGACTGGCCGCCTCGATGATGCCCGACGACGAATTGCCGGCCAGCACCGCGGCGTGGCGCAGCGCGGCCAGATAGTCGGCCCGCGGCAGGTGGGTGATGCGGTGAAACCCGGGCCACTGCTGCGAGCGCAGCAAGGCTTCGATGTGTCCCGAGCCCGCGTCGGCATTGGGCGCCAGCCAGATCACGCTGAAGGCCGGGCCCGCCCCGGCGGCACGCAGTCCGTCGAGCAGGGCCTGGGTCTGCGCAGCCGCGTCGCCCGCCTGCTGCACCACGGGGTGGAACAGGACGAGGGCGTAGGGGCGTTCGGCAAGGCTCCCCCTCCCGGCTTGAAGCAGGCCGCCCTCTCCCCACGCGTGGGGAGGGTTGGGGTGGGGAGATTGCCGTGCCAGCGCCGTCTGCAAAGCCCGCAGTGCCGCCTCTCGCGGAAGGTGCAGCGCATCAGACAGATCGTCCAGCCCCGGCGCGCCCACCACATGCACGCGCTGCGGCTCTTCGCCCATGGCGATGAGCCGCTCGCGCGATTCGGCGGTGGCGCAGAAATGCAGCGCTGCGAGCTTGCTGATGGCATGGCGCACCGGCTCGTCCACCGTGCCCGAGCGCTCGCCGCCGTGCAGGTGGATGGACGGCACGCCCAGGTGCAGCGCGGCAATGGCCCCCGCGAGCATCTCGCCCCGGTCGCCCAGCAGCAGCAGCGCGTCGGGCCGCTCGGCCTGCAGCACCGGCACCAGCCCCGCCAGCGTCTGGCTGATCGCCCGCGCCATGCCCGCACCGTCCCGCGCGCCCACATCGCTGGGAATGCGCGCGGCGATTCGCACCCCGCTGGCCACGATGTCGTCCACCGTGTGGCCATAGTCGGGGTGCAGATGCATGCCCGTGACCGCCACCGCAACCTCCAGCCCCGCATGCGCAGCGGCCGTGCGCAAGGTCTGGCGCATCAGCCCGAAGTCGGCGCGGGTGCCGGAGAGATAGAGGATGCGGCTGGGCATGAAGGTAGGCATTTTGATGAATGCAAAATGCAGCTCGAGACAGCCGTAGCTTGCATGGAAGACGCAATGAACCGCCCCGGGTATGAACTGACCCCAGAAGTTGGTCAGTCGCGAACCCGCCAATCAGGCGGTGTTTCTCAGCCGGTATTCCACCGGGCTAAGCCCTTCCAATCCGAGCTTAATGCGCTCGTGGTTGTAGTGGCGGATGTAATCGTGCACGCCCGTTTCGAGCGCCTCAATGTCGCCAAACGTTGCAAGATGGTAATACTCGGCCTTGAGGGTGCCGAAGAAGCTCTCGATCGCCGCGTTGTCAAAGCAATTGCCCTTGCGGCTCATGCTTTGCGTGACTCCGAGACGCGCAAGCAGAGCCCTATAGGGCTGCATCTTGTACTGGGTGAATTCACCCTGCCAGCCCTGGTCCGAGTGCACGGTAAGTTCGGCGGTGCACTCGGACCGCGAAAGCGCTGCCTCAAGCGTGCCAGAAACCAGTTCAAAAACGGGGCGCCTCGCCATGCGATGCGCGATGATCTCCCCGTTGTAGAGGTCCATGCAGGCTGACAGACAGAGCTTTTGGCGGCGCTGGGCAGCGACGTTCTGGCTTCATACATATTGGGACGCCCTTGCTTCCTGTTCCCGATACGCAACCCGTCGATGCCGTGCAGGCGGTAGTGGCTCACCCAGGTGCGGATCTTCTCCTCGGGCACTGACCACTTCCGTGCCAGCAGCTTCGCTCCACCTTCGTCAGCCTAGAAGCTCATGACGACCTCGAGCTTGAGCTCTGTTTGATACTTCTTCATGAAACCCCTCGAAGTTCGTCCAACTTCTGGGGGTCAGTTCAAACCCGGGGCGGTTCACAGCGCTTTTCGCCTGAACGCACGATGCGTACCCCGTCGACCGTCATACCCTGGTCACCTTTGCTGACAAGGGTGACCTCCGGTTTGGCGCTGGCCGGTCTCTCCATGTGTTCCAGGGTTCAGCCAGCGAGTGCCCATCCCAGGGGGCTCCCGGCATCGTGCGCATGCTCCCCAACAGTTGCTTCCGAAGAGCGGTGGCGCTTGTGGTCACCATGCCAGGACTCTTGGGATAGCGCCCCACTGGGACGCGGTGCGGAACTCCGGCAGCCCTTTAGCACTCTATTGGCCTGAGTGCTAAAATCACGTCTTGAATAGACAGAGGAGTATGCATATGGCTCGCACCCATGCACTAGCCCTACAACCCACACTGGGGACAACCGCTGTGGCGGGGGGCTCTTTCGCTGTCGGATTTCCCGCCCAGGTGCCGAGCCTGGGCAATCTGGAGTCCTACATCGCCGCTGCCAACCGCATGCCCATGCTGAGTCCTGAAGAGGAGCGCGCGCTGGCGCTGGCCTGGCGTGAGCGCGAAGACCGCGACGCCGCCGG
>DAIAZB010000127.1 GCA_027443745.1 Thiomonas sp.
GACCTGCACCTGCAGCGCGCGCGAGCGCCCGCCGAACACCAGCACCTCGGACACGCCGGGAACGGCCAGCAATTGCTGGCGAACCTGCCACTGCGCGATGGTGTTGAGGTCCATCAGGCTGCGGGTGTCGGACGTCAGGCCGGCGATCAGCACCGTGCCGGTGCTCGATGTCAGCGGCGTCAGGCGCGGCGGGTCCACGCCCGGCGGCAGACGCACCGCCGCCAGGCGCTGCGCGACGCGCCAGCGGTCGGCCTCCAGCGCAGTGCCGGCATGGAAATGGATTTTCAGCACCGAGATGCCGGCCATGCTCTTAGACAGCACCTGCTTGACCCCCAGCATGCCGTTGGCGGCGGCCTCCAGCGGCTGGGTCACCAGACTTTCGATCTGCAGAGGAGTCAGCCCGGGCGCCTCGGTCTGCACCGTCACTAGCTTGGGGGCGAACTCGGGAAAGACATCGGTGGCGGCATGCCGGGAGATGTTCACGGCCAGCAGCGAGAGCAGCGCGGCCAGCGCCGCCACCACGCCGCGACGACGAATGCTGGCTGCAATCAGCGCCGCCTGGATGCCACGGATGCGGGCCATCAGTCGTCGTCGCCGTCGGCGGTCGTATCTTGCTTGGCCTGCGGCTTGGGCGGCGGCGTCAGGAGCAGGCCGGCGCCTCGCGTCACCACATCGACCACGTCCCAGCCGGGCTGCACATAGCCGCCGCCCAGGGGCCAGGCGGTGGACACCGGACGCGGGGTGAAGGTCCGTGCCGGCTTGCCGGCGACAGGCGCCGCGGCCACGAACACCAGCGCGCGCTGGCCGGCCCAGACCACGCTCGACGCCGGCACCAACACGCCGCGCACCGGCGCGGCGGCCCGCACCTCGGCCGCCAGATGCAGCCCCGGCATCAGGCCGCCGCCGGCGGCAACCACGCCCACGTCGCGCAGACCCTGGACCCCGCTGCTGGCGGTGGCCGCGGGACCGACGATGGACACGGGCACCCAGCCGTCATGCGTTTGCGCGCCGGGCGCCGTGGCCGACAGGCGCATGCGCACGTGCGCCGCCGGCGGCCATTGCGCACCGGGCGGCAGGGTCAGATCGACGATCAGCATGCGTCCCGTGGCGATCGCCCGGCGCAAAGCCGGATCGTGCCGCAGCCGCACCTCCAGCGCCGGACCCAACGCCGCGAGCTGCCCGACGCGCGCGGCATCGAGCGCGGCCCGGGCCGCCAACACTCCTGCCCGGGCCTCGTCGGCTGCCGCCTGGTCCTGCTGCACTTCGGCCAGCGCCACGTTCTGACCATGCACGTACAGGCCCTGAGCGCGCTGCGCGCGCAATCGCGCCAGTTGCAGGCGCGCCTGTGCGCCACGCCACGCCGCATCGGCGCTGGCCACGGCCGCCTGCGCTTGCAGCAACGGCGCGGGGTTCTGCACGCTGGCCGTCGCGGCAAGTGTCCGGATGTACGCGACCGGAGTCAGGCGTTGCACGCGGATGCCTGAACTGGACTGCTGCGCGGCGGTCCATTGCACGGCCTGGATGCGCCCGGCCTGCGCCAGGGCGGCGCCTGGACAGAGGGCGCAGGACAGGACCAGCGCAAGCCACACCAGGGGTTGCCGCAGCTCGTGGAGGGCACGGGAAAAGTCGAGTCGATGCATGGCGAGCAGATCATGGCGAGCAGAGATTGGGCGGTTTGCAAAACCGCTCCGGCACATGGATGTGCCGCCGCGACGAGCACGCAAGTGCTGGTCGCGACAAAAGTGGCGCGGCTTTGCCGCGCCCGTTTGCTTGCATGCAACCGCTTTGAATCGGGCGGCAGGATGCCCGGTTTTGCAAATCGATTTAGAGATGTGCGGGATCGGCTGCGGATGCACGATGGGTCCAGGCGGTGGGTTCGGCTGATGACGGTGGCGTGTGAGGATGCGTGGACAAATCGGGGATGGCGCTTTCATGCCCCGCCATACCTTCGGTCGACAGGATGGGCTGTTGCACCGCATTCTCGATCCGGGCCAGCGCCTGCCACTGCGCCGCGCGGGCCTGCAGCACGGCGCGCCCGGCGGTGAGAGTGCGCAGCCGGGCGAGCGCCACCGCGAGCGGGCCGGTCCAGCCGTCCTGCTGCGCGTGCTCGGTGCCGCGCAGCAGGGCCTGGTCGGCCCGCAGCAGGGTTTGCGCTTCCTGCTGCGCCGCGTTCGCGGTGCGCAAGCCGGCTGCGGCCTGCTCCAGCTGTTTCAGCACGCCCGCCTGCATCTGCTGCAGCTCGGCGCGCCGCAGCGCGAGCCGGGCGCG
>DAIAZB010000128.1 GCA_027443745.1 Thiomonas sp.
CGGTGGATCATGGAAAGGCTCCGTGGTGGCGACCCCTCTGCCTTCGAAGGGACGAACGCGACGTATAACCAAAGCCACGCGGAAAGTGAAATGACCGCTGCGTCGATCGTTGGGCCGATGCTTGCGCATGCCGATGAGGCCGCCCCTCGATCGTTTCCGGCACCTTGGCATGCCGACCCATGTGTGGCCGCCGGTCGAAACCGCACACCGCCGGACGACTCGCGGAACCGTGTGGACGTCCGCAGGGGAAGTGCGGCCAACGCGCGCACGGGGCATGCGCCGCCGCCTTATCCGGCCAGGTAGAAATCCAGGGGAATCAGCTCGACTGCCCACTCGCCCTGCTCGCCCAGCATCGCCGCCGGGTGCATGGATGCGATCCGCAGCGCCTCGTCCTGGCTGTCCGCCTCGATGATGAACAGCCCGCCCACCACCTCCTTCGACTCGGTATAAGGCCCGTCGCTGACCTGCGCCTTTCCGCCGCGCGTGCGCAGCGTCCGCCAGCGGTCCAGGTCGCCAAGCGAGGCGGAGACCAGCAGCTTGCCCGTGGCGCGCATCTTCTCGTCCAGCGCAGGGCACTGGCTCACCAGCGCCTTGACGTCGTCCGGCGCCATCGCGGCGAATTTTTCGGGAGTGAAATAGGCCAGGCCGAGGTATTTCATGGTGGATCCTTGGGATGGGATGCAGTGACGACGAAGCAGGCGACCGGAAATCGACAACGCTACGGAGAATTTGCCCCAGGTTTGGGCCAACCCGCCGTCGGCAACGACAGTGCCTGGCGGGCCAAGGCGAGCGTGGCGAGCCGATCCGCCCCCGCCTCCAGCACCACGGCATGTTCATCCGCCGCGGGCTCCTCCAGCGTCGCCAGTTGGCTGTCGAGCAAGGACGGCGGCATGAAGTGCCGGCGCTCGCGCATGCGACGCGCCAGTTCGTCGCGCGGCACGCGCAGGTAGAGCAGGCGCAGTGCCGGGTCGGCCTGGCGCAGCAGGTCGCGATAGGCGCGGCGCAGCGCCGAACAGGCCACCACCACGCCCTGCCCGCGACGGGCCGCGATCACCGCGGCGATCGCCTCGAGCCATGGCTGGCGGGCCGCGTCGTCCAGCGGCATGCCGGCGCGCATCCTGGCGATGTTCGCAGCGGGATGCAGTGCATCGCCCTCGACGAACTCCATGCCGCAAGCACGCGCCAGGGCGGCGCCGAGGTGGCTCTTGCCGCTGCCGGAGACACCCATCACGACGACGGTTGGCATCACGGGCGTCGGCAAGGCGCGGCTCCCGGCTGCCAGGCAGGCATGCCCGCAGGCACGCGCGACGCGCGGGTATGCGCTGGGCATTTCCAAGGTTTCATGACACCTCCCGCCGGGCTTCCGAAATGGGATCCGGTACTCCTGGGCACCATGCCACACTGGCACCTGCCACGGCACGCCATGGAATGCCAGTACATCTTCCATGGACGCCCGACCCGCCGATCGCCATGCATCAGCGTTGCGCCATGTCGATCTTCCGGCCTGCGGTTCGTCGGAACCAGGCAGACACATCCATCCACCCAGGAGCCCGGCATGCGCAAACTCATCGTCCCCGCCTTCGTCACCATCGACGGCATCATCCAGTCGCCCGGCGCCCCGGAGGAAGATGTCGAAGGCGGCTTCGCCCTCGGCGGCTGGTTCTGGCCGTATGCCGATGAGGCCACGGACGCGATGGAGGACCTGTTCCAGCGCCCGTTCGAGCTGCTGCTCGGGCGCCGCACCTACGACAACTTCGCCGGCTTCTGGCCGAACGTGGCGGAGGACTCGCCGCTGCGGGCAACCGCCGACCTGTTCAATGCAACCGCCAAGCACGTCGCCACCCACAACCCCGGCCCGCTCGACTGGAACCGCAGCCGCGCGCTCGGACCCGACCTCGTCGCCGCGGTGCGCGAGCTCAAGCACAGCGACGGCCCCGACCTGCTCACCCAGGGCAGCAGCGGCCTGGTGCACCAGCTGCTGGCCACGGACCTGGTCGACGAACTGATCCTGGTCGTGGTTCCGATCCTGCTCGGCACGGGCAAGCGCCTGTTCGACGAACGCGCGCAGCCGACGGCGTTCCGGCTCGTGGGATCGAGCACCTCGAGCAAGGGAAACGTGGTGATCCGTTATGTGCGCGAGGGCGCGGTGCGCACCGCGTCGGCCTGAAGGCAGTGACCGGCGCCTGCGCGAGGCCGCTCGCAACACGGACGGAAAGCCGGGCTC
>DAIAZB010000129.1 GCA_027443745.1 Thiomonas sp.
AACCATCGACGCCTGCTCGAACCCATCGGATACATTCCACCCGCAGAAGCTGAGGCACACTACTGGCAGCAGCACACCCGTCAGGCCCTGCAAGCCGCCTGACTCAAACCCAACAGCCTCCACGAAAGCCGGGGCGGTTCAGGATGGTTTTAGAAACACCGTTTTAGTGACCAAAAAATAGGTGTAATGATAATTGGAGTTATCATTACACCGAAACGACTTTGGGCGCCTGCGCGCCCGGCAGAGCGGGCATAGAGGACGAAAGTCAGCGGCCCGCAACTTTCGTTCCTGCCGGCACAGCGACTTTCGTTCCTCGCGATGTCGAAAGTCGAGGCGTTCGGGTTGCGTGCCGCGCACACAATGCATTGATTCAGCAAGCCACTCGTGCCGGTCGGATCTTCGTCACACGGCTTTCGTTCCGGCGCCACGCAAAGCATTGATTTGACTGTCCGCCGCAGCAGTGCTGGTAGGGGTAGCGACAGGGAAGCTACGGTACGGTGCCAAATAGCTTTCAATTGGTTGATCCAAAGGCTATTTCAAACTACGTCTCTCACCCGGATCGCCGCCGTTTCCGGGAAGGCGTTTGCGCCGCGGCGAGCCGAGCCTCAGCGGCTATCGCCCTGGCCTCGGCCGACCGCATGGCCATGGTCATCCCCGCCAACTGTCCACGCAGCGTGGCGAGCTCAAGAGTCAATTTGTCGTGTTCAATTTTGACGTCGGCCAAGGATTTCACATCGGTCTCGCTTTTGGCCAGTTCACGTTGATGGCGGGCGACTTCGAGGCGGAGTTCCGTGAGGCCCACCTGTTGCTCTTCACTGCGTTGCTGGATCTTGACGAGCTTCTGCTCGGCCTGCCGCAGTCCTTCGCGTGCTGCGTCCGTTTCCTGCAACATGCGGGCTTGGGCCACTTCCATGGCGGCATGATCAGCCTCGGTCGCCTGATGCCATCCCAGATGCTTCCGGATGGCAGTACGATCACGCTTGGCATTGCGCCCCGCGACGTCATACTCATTCAGTAGCTTGGGGTGCACACCAACCTGCTGCGCGACGAAACGAACGACGACAGGAGCCAGTTCGCTTGGCGCTTCGAAGAACCGGCCCGCAAAAGGCAGCATTTTGAGTTGGAGCGCGACCCCAAGCCGACCTGAAGGCGACTTGTTCGTCAGAAATCCCAGATCAGTGGGGGACAGCAGCCATATTTCATCCAGTTCCGGCTCACTCCAGTTTCGCTTCACGCGGCGATTCCTTCGGCGGACCTTGGCCCAAGGACGTCATGCTAGCCCAGTGGTGCGGTATCTGCAGCGGGGTCAATCACTTACTTGCAAGATGGCACCGCACCGTAGTTTCCCTGTCACTGCCCCTGGTACGATGGAACGAAAGTCGCAGACTTTCGTTCATGTCGGTTCATCGACCTCCGAGGTCGAAGAAAGCCGCCGATCCACACGGCCAGCACCACGCAACCTATTGTTTCATCACGCATCACGCTGGAACGAAAGTCATGGACTTTCGTTCCAGACATCATCACAACCGTGGGCGTTCGGCAGCGCATGATCTGCCCGCAGCAGATCATCGGCGCGCTGACTCACCCCGTCGGGAGAAGGAAAACCAGCTGAACTTCAGCGCGAATCAGGTCACCACATGGCTTCGCGGGAATTTCGCAACTTGCTCTTGCAACCCTGGTTAAGGAGAGTTATACATAAATGTAACTTGCCTCGATGGAGACACATCATGCACACAACCCACCTGCGCAAGGTCGGTGGTTCGGTCATGTTGGCCGTTCCACCGGCTTTCCTCGATCAACTGCACCTGCAAGCCGGAGCCACAGTAGGCGTGGCCGTCGCCGCTGGCTGCTTGGTGGTCGATCCCAATCCTCGGCCGCGTTACACGCTCGCGGAGCTGCTGGCCGCCTCGGACTATTCAGAACCGCAACCGGCGAAAGAACGCGAATGGGTCGATGCGACCGCCGTGGGTGACGAGCTGATATGAGGCGCGGCGACATCTACTTGGTCTCGATTGGTCCGCCCGAAGGGCGCGAGCAACGCGGCAGCCGCCCTGTCCAGGTCGTGTCGCCGGCCGAGTTCAACAAGGCCACCAAGTTGCCAGTGATCTGCCCGCTCACGAGCGGCGGCGACTTCGATCGTCGCATTGGGTTCGCTGTCCCCGTCACGGGCATCAAAACAACGGGCGTCGTTCGCTGCGATCAGCCTCGTGTATCAGCCTCATTTGCCAACAAGCTGACGGCACACATCACTCTGCCTCTGTGGGGTCAGCCTTGATGCGCGACGCGAGGTAATCAACTTCCTCGCCGGTGGTAAGAATGCGGATGCGCATCAGCCAGTCGCCTGCTGACGCTGCTGCTGCGGCTTTGAGGACTTCGTAGGCTGGGCCATCAGCGCCGAAACGATGGAAGCGGCCGCCAAGGTCGGAATTACTCGGAGGTGTCAGTTGCAGGGTACTCATAGCGTTCTCTTGCTGGCGTATATCGAGGCCGTCATCGTGCACGATTCTACATCCGAGGCTCATACTGGTGGGCGTGCTGCGCTGCCGGGGCTCAAGTCGATCACCCCAGCTTCTTAGCCAGATCCGTCGCCCGCGGATGGTAGTACCGCTTGAGCATGCGCAAATCCTTGTGGCCGGTGACCGCCGCTAGCTCGATCAGGTTGGGCAGCTTCTCGGTCAGCCGCGAGGTGGCCTCGTGCCGCAGATCGTGGAAATGCAGATCATCGAGACCGGCGCGCTTCGTGGTGCGCTTCCAGGCGAGTTTGACCGCCTGTGAGCTGATAGTAAACGCCACCAGTCCAGGCTGCTGCTGTGCGGTAGCACTGTCACGAAGCCGGATGAATCACTGCCAACCCTAATACTTGACGGCGGCCTTGCTGGCCACGCACTATGGGCTCGGGCCCGGCAAGGCCCCGCCACCCGCCGTTGCGAAGCTGATGCAGCGTTGCCATCCGGATCGACCGCTTGCCCGGCTTGGCATCGGATCTTTCTCGCGCAGGACGGTTGGCGGGTGACGATTCCCAGCGCGCGGAGACCGTCATGCCGTCGATCAGCAGCATCAAGCGCACCGCCTCGCGTATCAAGAAGGCCGAACACCTGCCGCATCACGCAGCTCTGGATCTCGCCTCACAGCGAGCCGGCTATTCCAACTGGAAGCATGTGCTGTCCAGCGCGGATTCCGCCGGGTCCGACCTGCTCCGGATCCTTGACCGATACCCCACGCTCTCAAGCTATGGACTGGGGAAAGGGGATCTGAGTGTGGAGGAGTTACGAATGCGTCGCCGCGATCTTCTCGGTAACGAGGGCTCTTTCAGGGCCGTCTGCATGTGGTTGCGCCGATTACCTGCCGCAGAGGACATCGAACGCTCCCGCACCAGTTACGCCTTGAAGCATATTGTCGAGAGAGAGATCGGCTACATCAGCAACGGCGTCTTCATCGCCGCAGTTCTGCACGCCGACTTCAGGATACTTAAGGTCGACGACAGTCCGAACGTATACCTGAACATCGACAAGCAGGTTTGGGATCGGGAGACCCAGCGGATCGATGCATCCTGTCAGCGGATCTTAAACGATCATTGGCCAATGCCGCCGAGTCCAGAAAATCCGCCACTCGTGACGCAGACGGATGGGCTCAAGTAGATGAGCAAGAGAACGAAAACAAGGGGCGGCAAGCGCACAGCGCCGAAAACGCCGTCGCGGAGCCTGATTAGCCCGGCGCGCCAGCAGCAAACCCTCTTACTGCCTGTGACCGCGACAACTGCGGCAATCCCAAACACCGCAGGCCCATAATGCCCATCACTCCCCACGCGAACCCGGCACCGCACAACACCCCGAGCGAGCACCCATCCGGCCAAGCGGTCCATCGATTCGGCCTGAACACCCAAGGTCGCGACTTCATCATCGGAGACATCCACGGCTATTTCCAAGCACTTCGGCGATCGATACGCCGAATCAAATTCAACAGGTCTTGCGATCGCCTTTTTTCAGTCGGCGACCTGGTCGACCGTGGCCCGAGCAGCAACGACGTCATCGCGTGGATCAACCAGCCGTGGTTCCACCCGATTCGCGGCAACCACGAACAAATGGCGATCGAATGCGTCATGGGCTGCGTCGACACAGGCTGGTACATCCGCAACGGCGGAGCCTGGTTCATTGATCTGCCGGAGGCGCGTAAGCGCGAGATCGCCAAGCTGTTCTCCAGCCTGCCTCTCGCGATCGAGGTTGAATCGCCAGGCGGACGCGTCGGCATTGTGCATGCTGAAGCGTCATGCGCATGGGAATTATTTACGGACCGCATCGCCAACATGGATGGACCCGTAGCGATCAGCGCGCTGTGGAGCCGCAAGCGGTTTCAGAGCAAGGACGCGACGCCGGTCGGCGGGTGGCTGCAGTCTATGTGGGACACCAGGCAGTCAATCCGATCGGGCGCCTCGGCAACACGATCTACATCGACGCCGGTGCGGGAATCGGGCGCGCCGCGACTATTGGTCCTGGACCCGAGGGAAATCTACCCATCAAGAGGCGGCGTACCGGATGTGATGCCGAAGAAGATCTGATCACGGCGCGACGCCTCCGTGCAAAAAGCATTCCCCCAGCCGATTTCGGCTGGGGGATTTCAGTTGGTGCACAGATTGCGGGCCTGCTTCAGGCCGCCTTGTACTTGAACTGCGCCAGCGTAGCCGCCCCTTCTTCCAGGTCGCTTCGTGGACCCAGATAAACCGGCTGGAACAGGCTGCCGCCCTTGTAGGCGTACAAGTAGCGCACCTCGGCCAGCGCGCCGGGATCCGGCACAGCGTGGCTGGGCAGGATGGTGACGTTTCCGATCTCGACCATCTGGCCGCTTTCGTCGCGAACGCCCATCAACACACTGCGCGCGCCGACGTTTTGCTTCAGCACCTTCACCGTTGCCGTTGCGACGAACTTGTGCTTGAGCTGGTCGCCGCCGGAGTCGGTAAAGTACAGGCTCGCCTTTTTGACTTCGTTCATTGTTCCTCCGGGGTGGTGGCTTGATCGACCCGGCAGCACGCCCATGCGTGCACGCCATCAGTGATCCCACCAGTTGTCCTGCATGCACCTCGTAGGAAGGCGCGTGGACGGCGAGCCTGAAGACGCCAAATCCTACAGCTCGCTGGCGGGACAACTGAGGTGACACCCCTTCAAACCCAGGAGAGATTCATGAGCGTAATGACCGTGAAAACGCCGGCGTCAGCCACCGAACAACCGACCGCGCCAACCGATGCGGTCATCCGCAGTCGTAACGACGCGCTGCTGTTCGCTGCAAGCTACACACTGAGCAACCTGGAAGCGGCGAGCCGCGAAAGGCTGATCACGGCGCCACTATGGTTCCAGGCGCAGCTCGGCGAAAGCCGTAGGCTGCTGCACGAGGCGATTGATCAGTTCGCTACGCCCAAGACGTAGTCCCAAACGAAACCCCGCGCCTTCTGGTGCGGGGTTTCTGCTGTGTGAGTGCATCAGGCGTTCGCTGTTAAGTCGATGACCCATTCACCGAGGCGGGGGTCGAAGACAGCACCGAGCATTTCAGGTCGTACCTGCGGAAGCACAACATTGGCGAGGGTTTCCTCGTGAACGCCATGCGACACGATCAACTCGCGCTTCCCGTGAATGGTCTCCGAGCTGACAACGACGATGATCCGATTGGCCATGTTCACCACTCCTGCGCCGTTGAGAATGAGAACACGGCGCCAAGAGCGTCGCTAAGGGCAAGCCGCAGCTCCGCATCGGTCGCATCTTCGCGAACCTGGATCTGCGTCGACAGGGTGCTTTCGCCGATCGTGAGCATACCAGTGCGGACTCCCATCACCGGCGTGCGCTCACTAGGAACGTTGCCGTCGGCACCCCGCCATCCAGCCGAAGGAATCAGGCCGTAGGCGGCAGCATCCGAGACCAGCCTGGCGAGGCTGATTTTGCCGTGCAAGAAGTCGCGCAGCGAATAGCCCGCATCCTGGAAGGACGGCTCGAAGCGATGCCCCAAGAGCCGACCCGCATCCCCGTCCATGGATTGGCCGCTCTCGCCGCGTATGCGCACGCACACGATCCGCGTGGCACCGCTACTGTCCCAGTTGACATCAAGCCGGTCATCCTCGATCAGCTTGTCGATGAGGGGGCGTAGTGCGTCCGGCTCCATCGCGTACCCGGCCGGCACATCGAGCATTGCGTAAGCTGAAACGTCGACGCCGATTTCTAGCGTAATCTTGCTCATAGTTTCTCCGTGATTCAGTGAAAGAAACCACGAACCAAAAGGCGCGTGGTTTCTAAGTTAAGTCAGGCGGCCTGCGAGGATCGATACTCGGTCTAGCTGCGGCGGCGAAGAATCTCCGCAGCACCAAACGATAGGCAAGCATGAAGTTCGGCTATCCGTTCATGGCGGATATGGCCCATGCGCCGGGCTCCGTAGGCTATTTCTTTCGTAGCCCTGAACGTCAGGGCGCGGGTAAAATCGAAGCGCGTGACCTTGTGCAATCCAGCGCAGAGCAGGTCGGATTCGTTTTGCAACAGGAGCACCCATGGACCTGCGAAGGGCGGTCGGGACGACCCCAGCAGCAAGGTCGGCGCGCGGCCCTTACGGCATGGAGAAATCACCATGGCCGGATGAAGCACCCATCCTTTGTCGTGCGTTGGGAACGTGCCCAGCACGATCGTCCCTACGGGTAGGGAAAAAAAGTCGTTGACGTTCATGGCAAACCTCTGGAGGTCCAGAACGGACCGTTCTCAGGAGTTGCCGACCATAGGTGTCGTAAGAACGGCGCGCGGGCAGACCGCATGCGACGCCGCTCTTACAAGTCACCACACCAACAACTGGCAGGCACCTTTGATCATTTCGGGAGAGCCACATGAACCGCACGACGATGAAGCCAGCCGGCAAGAACGGCGCCAGGCGCGTGGCCCACAAGGCGACACGACGCTTCCCGATACCCCCAGCGCAACCGCATCGGGATCGCAAGAATGACTACCGCCGGCGGGACAAACACGCCACGAAGGAGACGTGAGATGAAGAAGATAAAAAAACCGTTGCCAGCACAGAAGACGGGTGACACCGGATGGGTAGGGCTTGGCAGGCACTCGCTGAGACTTACCTCTGCATGGACGGAGCATCAAAAACTTGGACCTCTGCACGCCGATCTGCTGGAAACCATTCTGAACGTCGCAACAAGCATTGAGCTATACGCGGACCCAGTGGACGGACTAGGCGTCACCTTCGATGCCAACACAGTGTGCTCAGAAGCCGGCGGCATCGCCCCGAACCACGAAGCACTACAAGAGCGCATCAATGAAATGATGTACGGCGTGACGCTGGAAACGGAGGCTCCAGAATGGAGCATCGGCGCACTCATGCCCTATGCAGAACTTGACGACACAACAGTCTTCATCAGGATCGGAGGCAAGTGCGCAGAGGTGTTGATCAATCTGGATGCGCCGACCCTGCAGAAAACAATCGCGTTACGCGAGATGTTGGTCCGTCTTGAAAAATCGCGCAGCTTGTGGCCAGCGACCAGATCTCGCAGACGGCCTGCGAAATAAGCATCCAATCATCGCGCAGCCCACTGGGTTGCGCGGTTTTTATTGTATAATCGTCGGCGGGCGAGAATTGGCCCCAAAGGAGGCATTCGTGGCGCGATCGGCAACCAACATTCTGGCGGTCAACAGCGCGACGCCGCTTTCATCTGAGACGGACCCGAGCGCCATGCTTGCCTGGCGCTGTCGCGCCGGATCAGCGCGTAGCGCGCAGTCATGCCTTTGAGCGCGCTACATTTAGGCATGGCAGCATCACCGCGGCGCAAAGTCCTGGCTTCATCCGCGATTTCGTCACCCGCGACAGCACCTGTTGCGGGCGGCAGCGCCGGCGCGCGCCTGATCGGCATCTCGCACATGGCGTTCTACCGCGGCTGGCTGCAGGGGTTGCCGCTGCGTGAAATGGCGGATATGTACCTCGACCAGGACATCGACCTGCGGGTTGCGCGCAGCACGCTGCTGTGGATTCGCGACGCATTACGCAAAGCGGCGCTGCGTAATGGGCGCTACGGCGAGGCGCGGCTGCTGCGCACGCGAATTGCAGTCCGCTCTCTGCCAGAACCGGATCGTCACGGCCTCGTCCCTCCGCCCGACATCGAGGCGTTCAGGGAGCAGGTCGACCCGAGCGGATTCCATGACTCCGAAACACTCATGGGCCTGTACCTGGAGCGCTATCCAGCAGACCCGAAGGAAGAGCGACGGCACCGGCTATTGCAGCGCCAGGTGGACGCACTGAACCTGCTGGAGCGCATGCTGGTCACCCGGCCCCAACTGGATGACTCCGTCCATGCCTGGTTCGACACGGGACCTGCCATGCGCCTCAGCCAGGCCGGTCTGAAGACGATCAGGCAGATGAAGGCGCGCATGGAGCGCGATGGTTACCACTGGTACGACAAAGTTCGCGGGCTCGGCGAACGAGGCGCCGCACGCCTGCTTAGATGGCTTCGGGTGCAAGAAGAAAGCCTTGGTCCGGTTCCAACCAGCATTGGCATTCCGCCGCGCCAGGCGGCGCCGGCGGTGCGCGCGCGGGCCACCCAGATGATCGAAAACCTGATGGCGCCTAGTGCAGACGCGCAGAGGCTCATCACGGAGACACCGTCAGCAGGAAGCGCACCGGCGGCCGAACCGCCCGTTCCCGCTCCGCTGGAGTCGCTCCTGTTCGACGCCAGCGAGCCAACGCGCGCGGAAGCGCAGATCATGGCGCGCAACGATCGTGAAGCCGTCGAGGCATGGTTGGACGCCCGCGGCGGAAGCATGGCCACACGCCGATCCTACCGAAAGGAGGCCGAGCGGCTCGTTCTATGGGCCGTCATGGAGCGGGGCAAGCGCCTCGCCGACCTGACGGTCGAGGATTGCGGTGCGTTCCGCGAATGGATCGCTGGTCTCGGGCGAACCGAGCCACCGGAATGGCGCTTCAGGATTTCCCAGGAAACGTGGATTGGCTCGCCAGGCATTGCGAGGCATGACCCGCGCTGGCGACCGTTCTACGGCCCACTGAGCGCGAAATCAGCCGTCTACGCGATCACGGTTGCGGGATCGCTGATGGGATGGTTGACCCGCGTGGCCTACCTTCAGCGCAACCCCTTCGACGCCCTTGGAAAAGCCCGTTTCCACGATCCATCGTCATCCACGATCGGAGGTGACGAGATGGTGCGCGCATTCAGCGCCTCCCAGTGGGAAGCGATCTGCAATGCGGCTGCAGCGCTGGACGCGCAATCCGGCGCGGCACGCTACAGGCTGCTCATGAACCTTGCCGTCAGCACAGGCATGCGCGTCTCGGAAATCGCTGGTGCCACGATGGGGGCGATCTATCGCGCGAAGGACGAGGCGGGAGAAAAGATCGGCATGGAAGATGGGTGCGCGGAGCGCTGGATGCTCGCCGTGACCGGGAAGGGTGGAAAGCGTCGCGTGGTGCCTCTGTTGCCCGAGGTGATCAACCTCATGAAGGCAGCACACGGCTTCACCGGTGCATCCGATTGGGATCCGCGCGCGATGCCGCCGGAGACACCACTGGTGCCACGGGCCGGAGCCTCGGATGAAGACGACAGCAAAGGCAGGCAGACCGTGGCGCCAACCGCTGGCGGATGCCTGAGCCCTGCCGCTGTCGCCAGGGCCATGTCCAGAGTGTTCGAGCAGGCCGCCGCAGCACTCGATGCCCGCGGGCGCCGGATGGATGCGGCGGACGTGCGCCGAGGCACGGCGCACTGGATCCGCCACACGACGGGCAAACGGCTGGCGGACGCCGGTGTGCCTCCACACGTGATCCAGAGGCTGCTGGGGCATGCCAGCCTCGGCACGACCGGCATCTATACCGACACGACCGGGCGCGACATCTGGGATGCGGCATCGAGGGTGTTGCGGCCCTGAGCCGAGCGATGCGCCGCCAGGTGGCCGCGCTTCACGAACCAATCAGGATTCTTCGCAAACAGGGTCATGGCGCCGATCAACTCAAACTCCTGAAGTCGATCATTTACAAGCAGGCGTGGACGCAACTGTAGCCCGGAACGCCATGCTGGCACGCCGACGTGCCGCCGGTTTGCGATTGGCGAAAGAGCCACTGGACAAGCCCTACAGTCCGAGGTTCTTCGTCGCGAAGGAAATGCGCCTTTGCAACGTTCCGTCAAGCGCCTGGTAATACCGGCGCGCTGAGTGTGACTTTTTGCAATTTCTGCGATATGGCGTTCCGTAGCTCGTTGTTTCTGCTAGTCTGGCTACAGGAATAAATGCGCCAAAATATTCGCTAGCGATGTTTTGCCGACCCCTCGCTCACCAAAGACGATGGCGTGGCGGCCGCGCTGCTGAACCGAATCAACGAGAGCACGCAATTGCTCGATCCGTCCGGCGAATAGATCGCGCTCTTGAACAGGGGCGCCTGGGCTGAAGGCTTCATTCACGTCACCCCATAGCACCTGCCAGTCTTCTTCAGTCATTACGCGTTGCGGTGTGGTGCGCATGCACTAGCCTCACTCTTAACGAAATTGGAGGCAATTTAGCAAAATAGACAACGCTGCGCAAGCGCTGCAGCGTCAAAAACGCTTGGCATTGCATGACCGGTCAAGTATAATGCTCACTATGAATAGAATGCCTCTCGCCAAACGCGCCCAAGTCCTCGGTCTCCTCGTTGAAGGTATGAGCCTCCGCGCCATCAGCCGCGTAGCCGATTGCTCGATCAACACCGTGACCAAGCTGCTGGTGGATGTTGGCACAGCCTGCGCCGAGTACCAGAACAAGGCGCTCGTGAACCTGCCGTGCAAGCGCGTCCAGTGCGATGAAATCTGGTCGTTCGTCGGCGCGAAGCAAAAGAATGTCGCGCAAGGCGCAGCCGGTTACGGTGACGTCTGGACGTGGACGGCAATCTGCGCAGACACCAAGCTGATCGCATCGTGGATGGTCGGCGCGCGTGACGGTGATGCCGCCAAGGCGTTTATTGCTGATCTTGCTGGCCGCTTGGCGGGTCGCGTTCAATTGACCACGGACGGCCACAAAGCTTATGTGCCGGCGATCGAGGATTCGTTCGGCTCGGACATCGACTACGCGATGCTGGTGAAGTTGTACGGCGCACCACAAGGCCGTGAGAATGAGCGCCGCTACAGTCCTGCAGAGTGCTCCGGCGCGATCAAGGGCACCGTGCAGGGCAAGCCCGATCCGGCGCACGTCTCAACCAGCTACGTCGAGTGTCAGAACCCCACGATGCGCATGTCCATGCGTCGCTTCACCCGGCTGACCAACGGGTTCAGCAAGAAGGTGGACAACCATGCGCACGCCGTGGCGCTGCACTTCATGTATTACAACTTCGGTCGCATCCACGAGACGCTGCGCGTCACGCCTGCGATGGAAGCTGGCGTGTCCGATCATGTCTGGGCATTGGAAGAAATCGCCACGCTGGTGCCGGAGCCGATCACCAAGAAGCGCGGCCCGTACAAGAAGCGTCAGGCCGAAATTTCAAACTGAGACACTACCCTTGCATCGGCAAGCTGCCATTGACCGCGGATCCTGCTGTACGGGATGATTCCGTACAATACGCTTCGAGCTTGTTCCAAGCTTCCACCCAGGACTCCGCCATGACTGCCGCCGCCCGACTCGATTTGCGCCTCAATCCCGCCGACAAGGCGCGTATCAGTCGCGCCGCCGACTTGCGCGGCATGCCGCTGTCGGCGTTCGTGCGCGATGCGGTGCTGCGCGAGGCCGAGACCGTGATGGCCGCCGAACTCAGCGCCACGCTGTCGACGGCGGAATCGCGCCGCTTCATGAAAGCGCTGGACGCCCCGTTCAAGCCCAATGCGCGCCTGAAGAAAGCCATGGCGGACGCGGCCCAACTGCCGCGCTGACGTGGCGCTGCGGTTCACCCTGCTGGACGCCAGGCGGCACGACCGCGATGGCTTTCACTGTGGCGAACCGACGCTGGACGCCTATCTGCGTGAACGCGCCGGGCAGCACCAGCGCGAGGGCATCGCCACCACCCATCTGCTGGTGGACGACGCCGACGCCGCCCGCATCCT
>DAIAZB010000130.1 GCA_027443745.1 Thiomonas sp.
TAGACCGAAATGCCGTCGAGCACCGAGTCGGGACGCGCGAGGTAAACAAACTCGAAAATACAGGGGTTGAGCGTGGGGTTCTCGGCGCACTGCTCGCAATGCAGCCGCCCTTCAAGATCGACGAACACGGCCTCCCCGGGGGCAACATCACGCACCAGCCTGTAGCCGTTGCCCTCCAGCGCCACAGACTCGCTGGCGACCATGATGTCACCGTCCTCGTCCTGTGAGCCGAAGCACAGCGGGCGAATGCCGTAGGGATCGCGGAACGCCAGCAGGCCATGGCCCGCAATGAGCACGACCACGGCGTAGGAGCCGCGAATGCGCCCGTGCACCGCGCGCACGGCCTTGAACAGATCGGCCGGCTTGAGGGGCAATCCATGCGATGCCGCATCGATTTCATGCGCCAGCACATTGAGCAGAACCTCGGAGTCGGACCCGGTATTGATGTGCCGGTGATCGTGGGTCTTGAGTTCCTCGCGCAGGACTTCGGTATTGGTGAGGTTGCCATTGTGGGCGAGCGCCAGACCGAACGGCGCACTCACGTAGAACGGCTGTGCCTCCTCCTCACTGTCGGCGCTGCCAGCCGTGGGGTAGCGCACCTGGCCAAGCCCGTAATTGCCGGGCAGACCACGCATGTTGCGGGTGCGAAAGACATCACGCACCATGCCGCGCGCCTTTTGCATGTACAGCTTGCCGGCCTGGCCGGTGATGATGCCGGCCGCGTCCTGACCCCGGTGTTGCAACAGCAGCAGGGCGTCGTAAATCACCTGGTTCACGGGCTGCTTCGAAACGATGCCGACAACTCCACACATGATGCGCGTACTCCAGGACTGAAACGCTCAATGACTCTGAATCGGGATGGTTAGGGCTTCGGCGGCGCAGGCATCGCCGGAACCACGGCTGCGGGCAGGAGAGGGAGCACTTCAGCCACCGCCGCTGCCGCCGGCGGGATCAAGAATGAAGTCTGCCACATCGCACTATGCGGCAATTCTGTGTAGCCTGCAGCGAAAACCGCCAGCATCAGCAAGACCAGCCCGCGGACCAGGCCGAAGACGGCTCCCATGCTGCGATCGAGAATGCCCAACCCCGTCGAGCGCAGCAGCAGCCGCATCAACGTGGCCAGCAACCCCGCAGCCAGCAGCGCGAGCACGAAGCTGGCGAACCAGGCCACACCGTAGCGCAAATCGCCGGCGCCCAGACCCTGCAAATAATGCTCGGCCAGCCAGGGAGAGCACTGGCGCGCCACGACGAATGCGATGATCCAGCCGCCGAGGCTGATGAGTTCGTAGGCCGCCCCCCGAAGCACGCCCACCAGGGCCGAGAGTCCAAGACCCGCCAGGACGAACCAGTCCAGCGCGTTCACAAGGTCAGCACGACCGCGCTGAGCCCCAGCGCCTTGATTCGGGCAAGCGCCTTGTCCGCCTGCTCGCGCGTGGTGAAGGGGCCGACACGAACCCGAATGCGCTTGCCAGCCTGCGTATCCACCACCTGGGTGTAAGTCTTGAAACCGGCGTGCTCGATTTTCTGGCGCACCTCGTGGGCGGCCTTGGTGTCGGCATAGGCACCGGCCTGGATGACATAGCGAGCCGAGCTGGACGCCTGGCCGGAAGCAAGGGAGCCGTGGCCTGACTGGGCAATCGCCGCTTCAGCCTGGGCCGTCGTGATCTGGTCGGGCCGTTTGCCCTCGAGTGCCGCAAGCGCCTGTCGTGCACTGGCGATTTGATGTTGTGTCGGCTGCGGTTCGCGCGGGGGCGGCGGCGAGATCTGCGCTGTGGACGAGTCTGGCGAGGCGACTGGTTTTTGCGCGGGCTTCTGTTCTGGTTGTTGCGCCGACCTGATCGGCTGCACAGCGGCTTGCTGGGTTGGCGTCACGGGACCGGGCGCCGGGACGACCATCGGGGTCTGCGGCGCGGCGGGGGCGGCTGCTTGCGATCCGCTGGAGGATTTTGGTGCCGATTCGGCCACCGCTGCGGCCGCTTTGGCATCGGCCCGCGGCACGCTGCCCGTTGGCGCCGGCACGATGCTCGCCTGGTTCTGCGACGGGATCACCAGGGACATCGTCGAGGCCACGGGCTTGGGCTGGGTCTCGAAAATCAGCGGGAACACCACCACGCCCGTCAGGACCAACGCGACCGCGCCGATCAGGCGGCGGCGCGCGCGCACCCGCAAGACCTCCTCGCTTTGCGCCTGGCCGTCCGCCTGCGCCGACGCGTTGGAATCGTCCTTGCCGCGTTTTCCGGGGATTTTCATGGGGATGGATGCGTCGCGTGGCGGCCCTGCATGCGCGGCACGCCTTGTGCCAACACACCACCGACTGTGAAGAACGAGCCGAAGACCAGGATTCTATCGGCCGGCTCGGCGCAACTCGTCGCTCGTGCGAAAGCCGTCCGGGGATCGGCATACAAACCCGACACGGTGTGATCCGGCGGCAGCAGCGGACGCAGCACCGCGTCGATGTCCGTGGCCCGTGCCGCGCGCGGGGTGGGCAAATCGCACAAATACCAGCGATCGACCAGCGGCACGATGCGCACCAGCATCTGCGCCACGTCCTTGTCGGCCATGGCGCCAAAAATCGCGTGGGTGTGCGGGGCGTAGCCCATGGCATCGAGGTTCTCGGCCAGCACGGCCACCGCATGCGGGTTGTGTGCCACGTCGAGCACCACCGTGGGCTGGCCGGGGAGAATCTGGAAACGACCGGGCAACTCGGCCCGGGCCAGACCCTGACGCACGTCCTGCGCGCTGGTGGGCAGACGTTCGTGCATGGCCTCCAGCGCAGCCAGGGCGGCACTGGCATTGAGCAGTTGGTTCGCGCCGCGCATGGCCGGATAGGCAAGACCGGGGCGGCGCAGTGCGCGTCCGATGTAGTTCCACTGTTGTTGGCCGGTGGCGGTGTAGCCGAAGTCATGGCCCATGCGCCAGAGCTTGGCACCCAACGCAGCTGCGCGTTCGATCACGCTCTGCGGCGGCGCCGGATCGGCAACGATGACCGGTCGCCCGGAACGCATGATCCCCGCCTTCTCGAAACCGATGGCCTCGCGATCGGCACCCAGGAACTGGGTATGGTCGAGAGCGATGCTGGTGATGATGGCGCAATCGGCGTCGACCACGTTCACCGCGTCCAGACGGCCGCCCATGCCCACCTCCAGCACCACGGCGTCCAGTTCCGAGAGGCTGAGCAGACGCATGATGGCCAGGGTGGTGAATTCAAAATAGGTGAGTTCCACTGCAGGTTGCACACTGCAGCGCGCTTGTTCGACAGCGAACAAATGGGGCAGCAAGGCGGCAGCCTCCACCATGGATCCATGGATGCGGCAACG
>DAIAZB010000131.1 GCA_027443745.1 Thiomonas sp.
GCCGATGCTCAGGCTGCGGGTGATTTCCACTGCGCCGGCGCCAATCAGCAGGCGCTCGAAACCGAACACCGGGTTGCTCAGCCTTGCGGACTGGGTGGATGCGGCAGAGTCAGCCTGTGTCTGGGCGATGAGCGCCTGCAACGCCGGGCTGCCGAGCAGGGCGACACGCACGGCGTCGTCGGCCGATAGCGGTTTGCTCAGCAGCGCGTCGATCTGCGTCTGCGCCTGGTGCTGTTGCGACGCGTCGCGCAGCAGTTGCACCGGCTGGCCGGTGTGGGGCTGGGCGATGGCATTGGCCGCCTGCAGCGACTGCCGGGTTTGCAGCGGGGCGCAGGCCGCCAGCAGTGCGCAAGCGGCCAGGGGCGCGAGCCGCAACGCCCGCAGGCGCGCGGACGCTTGGGGTTGGTTCCACATGAAATGACACCTCACTTGGGCCGCGATGCGTCGCGGCGACACGATGTGCAGCGCGGCCCGATAGCGATAGGCGGCGCTGCGGCGCAGTGGTGAGGGTCAGGCTCTGGGCGGGCGCTGCAGGGCTTGCAGCTCTGCGCTGTGCCAGGCGGTGTCGGCCGCCGCAGGGCAGGGGTGCTGCGCGGCGTGGGCCGCCAGCGGGGCCAGCGCCGGGGGCTGGGCCACGGCGAGTTGGCAGATCACGCAGTGCTGGTGATCGTGCGCGGTGTGGTCGGATGCGGCCTGATCATGGCAGGGTGGGATGGACTGCGCGGCCGTCATGTCCATCGCGGCCATGTCGCCTGCTTCCATGCCGTGCACAACGGCTGCATGCTGTGCAAGCACGGCCGTGCTGTGCATCGCCCAGTCGTCCGCCGCCATACTCGCCTGCGCCCAGCCGCGCAGGGGCAGCAGCGCCAGCAGCAGGATGAGCACGGAACGCAGCAGGGTAGACATGAGGGCAAAGTCTAATCGCGGCCGGGGGTGGGGGGCTCAGTACGGGTCCCGCAAGACCTTGCGCAGCGCTGGGCAAAAGCGGGTTTGTGGTGTCTTGAGAGGAGGCGTTTGGGCGCGAAATTGTTGCCTTCACTGCTTTGGCTCAATGTCGTACGACACTGAGACTATGGACCTGGATCTGGCCCCAACTTTTTTCCTCGACGCTGGCCTACGTCAGACCTGCGCGGCTCGTGCAAGACTGGCTTGCGACTCAGCCCAAAAAAACTAATTCGTGACCCGGCCGTGAGGTGCAGATTCCGATGATAAGGTCATTATGCAGGTCTGTAGCGTCGTTTTACTGGGGCGACGATTTAAATTTTGCTGACGGCCTCAACTAAAGCCATATGGCCAATTGAGAAACTTACTTCCCCGGCTCAAACATCGGATTTCCGCTCTTTGTCTTGGCGGCATGTATTTCATCCTGCAAAACATCCCAGTGTTCGACGATTTTCCCGTGTGAAATACGGAAAATGTCGACAGCGACAAGTGCCTTCGGCCCAAAGCCACTGTATCGGCCATGCAGCATCACCAGGTCACCCTCGGCTACGACCATACCAAATTCGTAATTGAAGGTCGGTGGAAGCTGTTTAATTTCTGCTGCAAGCGCGGCGCGGCCATTTGCGATGCCTGGATTGTGCTGGATATATGGCTTGCCCCAATAGCGATCGATGGCGGCAGTGTCACGTTTCACGAATACGGCCGTCATAGCCTTTTCGACAAGCGCCTTGTTTGCGATCGGGTTAGCAAATGCTGTGCCTGCCGATAAGCCAATCACTGTAAATGCGATTGCGAGTGCGCGAAAAAAATAATCATTATTCATAGCTTTGTCCTTGTTGATTTGAATTTGAAGTTATCAGCGTTTGTAAAAAAACATGAGATATACCATACGTTTATGCGGAAAAAATCGACTGCCTCGCGCTCGCTGTGCTCGGGTTGTGCTCAAACCAGAAGGCGGGCTCCGAGCAGCGACGCCGGCATTGCCGAACAGGCCGAGCGGCTTGCGACCCTCCGCAGTACAAGCCGCGAGCACCAATGCGACATGAGGGCCAAGTCAGCTCCGGTGAGGCTGGCAATGTCGACAAGCCAATTAACTGTGTGGTGGTGCACAAATCTAGTGCGTGCAATGCGGGCCGGCGCCATGTATGGGGATTATTCTAGCCCTGTGTTTAAATAGAGGTTTCTATATCGCCGGTGAGACGCGAAAAGCTTCCATCCGGACTCGTGATGTGCGCGTGGACCTTACCCTGGGTGAAGTCTTCGATATGGACGACTGTAGTTTTGGATTTCTCCTGCCAGCTCACGACGAACAGTCCTGGTCGCAGGTTAATAACCTGATACTGGACGATTTCTTTCATCCCGAGATACGCACCAGCAATGATCTCAAATTGCAATTCTGACGCCGATAGAAATGTCAGTCTTGGAGTGAAAGGGCCGAAAGCAATCTCAAAAATATGACCTACCGGCAACTCGGTAGCGGTAGTAATGCCAATTATGGTAGATGTCATTTGTATTGAAGTATATTTTTAAATTCGACCGTTCTGGAGGCAAGACCGACTTGCTTTACATCAGCCGTTCTTCGACCATGGCGCTGTTCTAAATCCCGGCATCGCGCAGCAGGCGCAGGCAATGCTGGAACCAAGTATTGCATCTGATGGGTATATGACGGAAAATTTGACTGGTCATAAAGCATCGGCAGGCACTCAGGCGTCGATACCGTAAAATGCTTTGTTTCTATGTGGCTCGTGATTACGAGAACTGCTTTCGGCTTGATTGGCAGCCGTTTTGGCAGAGCGTAAAATTCGGCCTCGCTCAGTGCCAGGCTTTGCCTTATTGCTTTAACGTAGAGCCAGTGACCGCCACAGCGCGAGACGCAGGATGCCGGACATCTCGATGTGTTCATTTGGTTTTCTTGGGCTTGTTGCCACAGAAGCAAATTTATTGGGGAGAGCTAAAATTCACAAGATGGCAAAATCGGGAATTACTATCCCATGCGATGTGCAATCAGTTGATCTCAATGCGCTGGCTATTTTTGTAAAGATTGTCCAAGCTGGCAGTTTCTCAGCCGCTGCAGCAGGGCTGAAGATGCCGAAAACGACCGTAAGCGCAAAGTTCGCCGCACTTGAGGAGGCGCTCGGTGTGAGCCTGATCCACAGAACCACCCGTAAGCTCCACATTACCCCGCAGGGTCAACGCTATTTCGAGCATTGTCTCGCGGCAATGTGCTCTATTGAGGAAGGGAATGCAGACCTGTCCGCATCACGGAGCACACCCCAAGGCTTGTTGACGATAACCGCCCCGGCGGACATCGGCCAGACACTCATGCCGCGTGTCGTTAGCTCTTACCTCGCCAAGTATCCTGAGGTGAGCGTCCAGTTGCTAATCACCAACCGCGTCGCCGACTTGATCGCCGAGGGCGTAGACCTAGCGATCCGAGCTGGGCCGGCCAAAGACTCAAGCTTGATTGGACGGCGCTTTTTCGACCTGACGGGGAATATTTGGTCATCTCCGCATTATTTGGCAAGGATGGGTACGCCAACCCATCCAAAGGATTTGAGTACATATGACTTCGTAGGGTACAGAGACTGCAAGACCGCCACACTTGTGAACGGAAAAGCTGCCGTGACTTTCACTATCCGCGAACGCGCACGGTCTGATGATTTCCTAACGATTCAAAACTTACTGCAAGAAGGCGTCGGCGTCGGTTGGCTCCCGGACTTCCTGGCACGCGAAGCCGTGTACGCCGGGGCACTGGTACCTGCGGTTCCCGGTTGGCGAGCGCCCGACGCAGGCGCTGTGAGTTTTTTATACAAAGGCAAAAGGCGTTTGTCGATCAATGTGAGTACCTTCATAGACCACGCGCTGCAACAAATGCGCGATGGTCATCCCTCCGGTTAGGCTTCTGTCGGGCTACATCAACCTCGAGCTAGTTGCGTCCTGTTCCGCTGATTCGTTTACAAAGTCGATGGAGCTTTTCGAGGACGGGATTGGCGGTGAGTCTGTGGCGGCCCAGACGAAAGGCTTGCTTGTTGTAATGGGAGACGCAGTGGTCGATCTTGGCGACATGTCGCGGTTCCTCGTTGTGTCGGTGCGGTTTAACGCGCAGATGTTCGGATCGCTCGTTGACGACTGACGAGGGCACCGAGGTCAGGCTTGGTGAAGTTGCCAGACCTGCATGGCGCGGACAGCCTCTTGATGCAGGCTGCGCGCGTCGCGGGTCCTCCACTTTCCTAGAATGTGGTCGCACACCTTGTCCGGGCCGCGAGCCGTTCGATTGACGCTGCGACTGCGGCCACAAGCCATCCCATCGCAGACCCTGAACCATGTCCGACCAACACCCGCATGCCACGCCCGAGTTGACGCATATCTCTCCGCGCGACAAGGCCGAGATTCTGGCCCAGGCGCTACCCTACATTCGCAAATTTCATGGCAAGACCATCGTCATCAAATACGGCGGCAACGCCATGACCGACGCCGGCCTGCAGCAGGATTTCGCCGAGGACGTGGTGCTGCTCAAGCTGGTCGGCATGAACCCGGTGGTGGTGCATGGCGGCGGCCCGCAGATCGACGAGGCGCTGGCCAAGATCGGCAAGAAGGGCACCTTCATCCAGGGCATGCGCGTGACCGACGACGAGACCATGGAGGTGGTCGAGTGGGTCCTGGCCGGGCAGGTGCAGCAGGACATCGTCGGCCTCATCAATGTGGCGGGCGGCAAGGCCGTGGGCCTCACGGGGCGCGACGGCGGCCTGATTCAGGCACGCAAGCTGCGCATGCGCGACCGCGACAACCCTGAGCTCGAGCACGATGTCGGCCAGGTAGGCGAGATCGAGT
>DAIAZB010000132.1 GCA_027443745.1 Thiomonas sp.
TGCCCACGACCGCGGCCATCCGGCTACGGCAACCGAAACCCAGCCCTGCCCAAGACCCGGAGACCGCACCATGAAGTTCACCAAGATCCTGCGCACCACTGCCCTTGCTGCCAGTCTGGCGGCGGTACTGGGCCTGGCTGCCGCGCCCTCGGCGATGGCTGACACAGCCACCGGCAACACCACGTTCAAAGTCATCTTGCAGCCGACTACGCTACTTTATTACTACAGCGAAGTCGATCTGACGGTCCCACAAAGCGCCCTCTTGGCGCTCGCGGGCGGCAGCCCTGCCGGCTTGGGTGCACAAGCCTTGACGGCCAACGGTACCAGCAGCACTCTCTCGGCGAGCTTGACTTCCCCCGCCGGCGCGGTTGCGGGCGGCATCAGCAACGCCGCACTGACGCTTAACAACTTCTGGGCGGTACGTTCGATCACCACACCCGGTTCGGGCAATACCATCGTATCGGTTGCTTTCACCGGTAGCGGAAGCACCACCACCACGGCAACGCTCAAGGGTGCTGCCAGTGGTTCGACTGCCACGATTGGCCTAACTGGCCTGGCTACCAGCAACGGGACTTTTGCCGGCACCGGCCTCGGCGGTACGCCGCAGACAGGCAACGTGACCATGAACTTGAATCTCAGCAACGCGAGTACCGCTGACACCTACCAGGGTGCGGCGATCGTCATCACCGCTACCAGTACCTGAGCGCGCCGGCAGGATGGAGCTGGAGCATGCTGCGCCTACGCGCCATGCTGCTGACGGCGGCACTGATCACGGTGCCGCCGTCGCTTTATGCACAAGCCACGCTGACACGCGGCGGCGGCACGATCGGCGTGCTAGGGCCAGCCAGCGCGCTGGGTAATCTGGCAGGCCCGGCCGCAACGAGCCGCACCGGCACAGGACGCGTCGCCAGTCGCGCTGCAGTGGATCGCGCGGCGGCTCCCAACCGCCCCGCACAGCCCAAGGCCGGTGGCGGCTGCACCATTTACGGCTTTCTCGGCGGTCTCTCCGGTGGCAGCACGCTGAATTCGATCGGCGTGTTCGATCTCACCGGGCAGGCCTCTGGTAATTTTTCACTAGGGGCCATTTCCACTCCGGCCAATGCCGCAGGCGGAGCACTCATCGCCAATCTGGGCGCTGCACCGACCGGCAACGTCGCGAACAGTGTGACGCGCAACGCTGGCACACTGTTGCAATACGCGACCGATGCCAACTGCAACCAGGGCGCGCCGTTCACCACCACGCTGACCAGCAATCCGGCGGGCAGCGGCAGTACGGTCGTGGCTACCGCCAACACGCTGCGCATGAATGCGACTTACACCACGACCTATTTCGCCGACCCGAACAACCCCTACTATTGCTACTACACCAACCAGCCGGGCAACTACTTCTTGTGCAATGTCTGGTCGGCCAACGTCAGCTTCAGCTTCCTCAGCAGCACGTTTGCAGCGCAGGGCGCCGGCAATTACACACTCAATATCGTGCGGGCCACCTTGACTTCGCCATGAGCCGACCACTCCGCCATGCCGTCTGGCTGCTCGCTGCCGCACTTGGCCTGCTGCCGGCCTCCGTGGTGATGGCGCAGGTGGCCATCACACCGCAGATCTACACCATCGATCTCGACAAGCAGCCGAACCAGACTTATTCGTTCCGGCTGATGAACTTTTCCAAGACAGCGATCCCCATCGCGGTATCGGTGATCAACTGGACCATGAGCGCCAAGGGCCAGGTCGAACCGGCGCCGCTGGAAGAGCAATCGCTGGCGCCCTGGCTGCAGATCAATCCCACGCGGTTCGTGCTGTCGCCGGAAAGCTCGCAGGTGGTGCGCTTCGCCATTCGCCCGGCGGTGCCGCTGTTGCCGGGCGAGCACCGGGCGATGATCTACTTCAGCCAGCAGGCCGAAGGTTCGCAGCCCAAGGGCACCTTCCGCGTGCTGTTCCAACTGGGCGCCGCGGTGTACGCGCGCGTGCCTCCCTACACGATGCAAGGCGAGATCATCAGCGCCAGGCCGGATGCCCATGGCGTCAGCTTCGAGGTGCGCAACAGCGGCAGCGCCACAACGCGCATGGAAGGCCAATTCGTGGTCTGGAAGAAAGGCAGTGTTCCGGCGACCGGCCCCTGGCCGGCGCATCTCGGGCAGCCTGA
>DAIAZB010000133.1 GCA_027443745.1 Thiomonas sp.
GTGGCTGGTGCAGGCGTCGACCTCGCCAGCCAACGCACCGAGCCGCTGTATTTTTGTATACCGTTTGGCACAATTTTTGCGTGCCACTGTTCGCGCGAATGGCCATTCGCCACCATGCTCCGTTCGCGCATCCTCGCTGTCAATCGGCCTCATCATCATCGGCGCCCCTTGCCACCGGGTTCACGTTGACGGGCTCGACCGTCGACATGTCGATGCTGCCTGATCCCGCTTTCAACTCGGAGTCTGCCCCATGAACACGTCCACAGCAGGTCTTGGTGTCACCCAAGCCCCATCCCCCGATGCCGACAACGAAGACATCATCATCAAGCCCGGCTACAGCCCCCGCTTGGTCAATGCGGACCTCGCCCCGCTCAAGCACCAGCGCTGGGGCGCCTACAACATCTTCGCCTTCTGGATGTCGGATGTGCACAGCGTGGGGGGCTACATCACCGCAGGCAGCCTGTTCGCGCTCGGTCTGGCCAGTTGGCAGGTGCTGGTCTGTCTGCTGGTCGGCATCGTGATCGTGCAGTTGCTGGCCAATCTGGTGGCCAAGCCGAGCCAAGTCACCGGCGTGCCCTATGCGGTCATCAGCCGCGCTTCGTTCGGCGTGCTGGGAGCCAACATCCCGGCGGTCACGCGAGGCTTGATCGCCTTCGCCTGGTACGGCATTCAGACCTATCTCGCATCGAGCGCGCTGATCATCGTCATTCTCAAGTTCATGCCCGGGCTGGCCCCCTATGCCGATGTGCATCAATATGGATTCGTCGGCCTGTCTAGCCTCGGCTGGGTGGCGTACATGGTGCTCTGGGTGCTGCAAGCCCTGGTGTTCTGGAAAGGGATGGAAGCCGTGCGGATCTTCATCGATTGGGCCGGTCCGGCGGTTTATGTGGTGATGTTCGCCCTCGCGTTTTATCTGGTGTCCAAAGTGGGGCTGTCGAACATCGACATGAATCTCGGCTCGGTCAAATTCACAGGCCTGCAAGCCCTGCCGGTGATGATCAACGCCATCGCCCTGGTGGTGTCGTACTTCTCCGGGCCTTTGCTGAATTTCGGCGATTTCGCCCGTTACAGCAAGAGCGTACCCGCTGTGAAGACCGGCAATTTCTGGGGTCTGCCGGTCAACTTCCTGGGTTTTTCGGTTCTCACCGTCATCACCACGGCGGCCACCTTGCCCTTGTTCGGCAAGCTGATCACCGATCCTGTGGAGACGGTCAGTCATATCAACAGCACCTTCGCCGTCGTGCTCGGTGCCATGACCTTCACGCTGGCCACGATGGGCATCAACATCGTCGCGAATTTCGTGCCTCCGGCCTTCGACTTCTCCAACGTCGCCCCGCAGACCATCAGTTGGCGCATGGGCGGCATGATCGCGGCCGTGGGCTCGATTTTCATCACGCCCTGGAACATCTACAACAATCCTGACGTGATCCATTACACCCTGGACATCCTGGGCTCTTTCATCGGCCCCTTGTTCGGGATTCTCATCACCGACTATTACCTGATCAAAAAACAGCGCATCGATGTCGACGCGCTCTACAGCATGGAGAAAACCGGGCGCTATTGGTACCGCGGCGGAGTGAACCCAAAGGCTGTGGCAGCCCTGGCTCCGGCCGCATTCATCGCGATTCTGATGGTGCTCGTTCCGGTGTTGTCCTCGCTGGCCAATTTCACCTGGTTCATCGGTTGCGCCACGGCCGCGGTGCTCTACCTGGTGATCAATCGCAGTTCATCCACGTGAGATGCCATGAAGATCCTGATCATCAATCCCAACTCCACCGCCAGCATGACCCACAAAATCGGCGAGGTGGCCTTGCGCATCGCGGCGCCCGGAACGACGGTCAGAGCAGTGAATCCGCCGGACTCTCCTGCGTCCATCGAGTGCCATACCGAGGAGGCGTTGTGTGTTCCTGGCCTGCTACGCTGCATTCAGGATGCCGAGGCGCAGGGCTATGACGCTTACGTCATTGCCTGCTTCGGTGACCCGGGCCTCGACGCCGCACGCGAGCAGGCCCGTGGCCCGGTGATCGGCATCGCCGAAGCGGCGATGCACGCCGCCAGCATGGTGGCCAACTCCTTCAGTGTCGTGACCACCCTGGAACGTACCGTCGGCATGGCCTGGCACCTGGCGGAGCGCTACGGCATGCAGCGTTTCTGCAGGAACGTCCGTGCCGCTGATCTGCCCGTGCTCGACCTCGAGGATCCGAGCAAGAACGCCCGCACGCTGATTCGAGATGAGTGCCTGCGTGCCCTGCGCGAAGACCGCTGCGAGTCCATCGTGCTCGGTTGCGCCGGGATGACGGACCTGTGCCGGTCGCTGTCGGATGAGATCGGCGCGCCTGTCATCGATGGCGTCGCCGTGGCCGTGAAACTGGTCGAATCGCTTGTCACGTTGGGCCTTCGCACCAGCAAACTCGGCGACTGGGCGACGCCGCCGCTCAAGCCGGCATGCGCCCCCCTTGCCTCGAGATCTGGTTCCTGACCTGATCGGCGCATCGCCTCAAGTCTTGCATCTCTGGGCCGCTGCCCACCGCGTGGGATGGCGTTGGTGTTCGCAGCCACGTTCTTTGCCATTTCACCGCATTGCTGCTGAAGGCAAGGGCCTGTCGGTGGGTCATGGAATCCGTTACATTGCCAAATTGACGTATACGTCAATGACAACTCCTGCAGCGACAAGCCGCAGGTGATGCCGATGAACACCGAAGCGCACGGCGCGATGCACGCCGTGTCCAAGGAGACCGCAATGACCGACTTATCCGACGCCAAACTGCTGGCCGCCTACCGTCCGCAACAGCGACTGCGCTTTGTCACGGCCGCGGCACTGTTCGACGGGCACGACGCGGCCATCAACATCATGCGACGCATCCTCATCAGCATGGGCGCCGAGGTGGTGCACCTGGGTCACAACCGCTCGGTCGATGACATCGTCACAGCGGCCATTCAGGAAGACGCGCACGGCATCGCCATCTCCAGCTATCAGGGCGGGCATGTGGAATTTTTCCGCTACATGATCGACCGGCTGCGTGCACTCGGTGCTGGGCATGTCCAGGTGTTCGGCGGCGGCGGCGGCGTGATCGTGGCCGACGAAATCGCCGCGCTGCAAGCCTATGGCGTGACCCGCATCTACAGCCCCGAGGACGGCCAGCACCTGGGGCTGCAGGGCATGATCGGCGACATGCTGATGCGCGCCGATCACGCCCTGCCAGCACTGAACAACCAACAGGCGTTGCAGGCCCTCGGGACGGACGCATGCGTGCTGGCGCGTGTCATCACCCAACTGGACAATGGCGTGGCCGACGCAGCTCTGCTGCGCGACCTGCACACCCAGGCCGAGGCCGCGCATGGGGTGGTCTTGGGCGTAACGGGCACGGGCGGCGCCGGCAAGAGCAGCCTGGTGGACGAGCTGATCCGCCGCCTGCGGCTTGACCAGGACGACGCCCTGCGCATCGGCGTGATCAGCATCGACCCCTCGCGGCGCAAGAGCGGCGGCGCGCTGCTGGGCGACCGCATCCGCATGAACGCGATCGGACCGTGGCAGCGGGCAGGCTCCCTTCCCCAGTCCTCCCCACAAGTGGAGAGGGCGTCTCTCACCCCTCACCCACCCGTGGCGGAGGTTGGGAGGAGAAATGGCGTGTTCATGCGCAGCCTCGCCACGCGCGAGGCGGGCAGCGAAATCAGCAAGGCGCTGCCCGACGTGATCGCCGCTTGCAAGGCAGCCGGCTTCGATCTGATCATCGTCGAGACCTCCGGCATCGGCCAAGGGGATGCCGCCATCGTGCCGCATGTCGATGCCAGTCTGTACGTGATGACACCGGAATTCGGCGCGGCCAGTCAATTGGAAAAAATCGACATGCTCGACTTCGCCGACTTCGTCGCCATCAACAAATTCGATCGCAAAGGCGCGATGGATGCGCTGCGCGACGTGGCCAAGCAGTTGCAGCGCAACCGCGAAGCGTGGGCCACCAAACCGGAAGAGCTGCCCGTGCTCGGCACCATGGCCAGCCGCTTCAACGACGATGGCGTGACCGCGCTGTATCAGGCCATCAAGCCACGCCTGGCCGAGCGTGGCCTGCAGTTCAAGGAGGGGCGTTTGTCGATTGCGGCCACTCGCCACAGCACCCACCAGACCCCCATCATTCCCGCTGCGCGTGGCCGTTATCTGGCGGAAATCGCCGACACCGTGCGCGGATATCACCGCCGTGTCGAGCTGCAGACGGCACTCGCACGCGAAGCGCAGCAGCTGCGCGCCAGCGGTCGCATGCTGCGCGCGGCCAACCCCAACAAGGTGGCCGCGGTCGAGGCGGTCAACGATCTGGCGGAACAACGCGAGGCGAAAATGCTGCCGGCCGCACGCAAGCTGCTGGCGATGTGGCCGCAGATGCAGCAGGCCTATGCGGGCCGTGAATACGTGGTGAAGATCCGCGACCGCGAAATGCGCACCGCCCTCACCCACACCACGCTGTCAGGCACCACGGTGCGCAAAGTCGTGCTGCCGAAGTATGAAGACCATGGTGAGATCTTGCGCTGGCTGATGCACGACAACGTCCCCGGCAGCTTTCCTTACACCGCGGGCACCTTTGCGTTCAAGCGCAGTGGCTCGGGTCAAGGCAACGAGGATCCCACCCGCATGTTCGCCGGCGAGGGTGACCCGTTCCGCACGAACCGGCGCTTCAAGCTGCTCTCCGCCGGCATGCCCGCCAAGCGGCTGTCGACCGCCTTCGATTCGGTCACGCTGTACGGCGCCGATCCCGACCGCCGCCCCGACATCTACGGCAAGGTGGGCAACTCGGGCGTGAGCATCGCCACGCTCGACGACCTCAAGGCGCTGTACGACGGTTTCGACCTGTGCGAGCCAGCCACCAGCGTGAGCATGACCATCAACGGCCCTGCGCCGACCATCCTGGCGATGTTCCTGAACACGGCCATCGACCAGCAGCTGGCCAAATTCCTGGCTGACAACGACCGCGAACCGACCGACGACGAGGCGCAAAAAATCCAGGCCTGGGTGCTGGAAAACGTCCGCGGCACGGTGCAGGCGGACATCCTGAAAGAAGATCAGGGACAGAACACTTGCATCTTCTCCACCGAGTTCTCGCTCAAGGTCATGGGCGATATTCAGGAGTATTTCGTCCACCACAAGGTGCGCAATTTCTACTCGGTGAGCATCAGCGGCTACCACATTGCCGAGGCAGGAGCCAACCCCATTTCGCAACTCGCGTTCACGCTGAGCAACGGTTTCACTTTCGTTGAGGCGTACCTGGCTCGTGGCATGCACATCGACGATTTTGCCCCCAACCTGAGCTTCTTCTTCAGCAACGGCATGGACCCGGAGTACAGCGTGCTGGGACGCGTGGCACGGCGCATCTGGGCCGTGGCGATGCGCGACAAGTACGGTGCGAACGAACGCAGCCAGAAGCTCAAGTACCACGTGCAGACCAGCGGTCGCAGCCTGCATGCGCAGGAAATTGCGTTCAACGATATTCGCACCACGCTGCAGGCGCTGATCGCGATCTACGACAACTGCAACAGCCTGCACACCAATGCCTACGACGAGGCCATCACCACGCCCACCGAGGAGAGCGTGCGCCGGGCCATGGCAATTCAGCTCATCATCAACCGCGAGTGGGGACTGGCCAAGTGCGAGAACCCGAACCAGGGCGCGTTCATCATCGAGGAGCTCACCGACCTCGTGGAAGAAGCCGTGCTCAAGGAGTTCGAGGCCATTGCCGACCGTGGCGGGGTGCTGGGTGCCATGGAAACCGGCTACCAGCGCGGCAAGATCCAGGAGGAGAGCATGCATTACGAAATGCTCAAGCACACTGGCGAGTTGCCCATCGTCGGTGTCAACACCTTCCGCAATCCGCATGGCGACGCCGTCTCGACCCATCTTGAGCTGGCACGCTCCACCGAGGAGGAAAAGGAGTCGCAGCTGCGCCGCCTGGCCGACTTCCACCAGCGCCACGCCGCTGCAGCACCGGCCATGCTGCAGAGACTGCAACAGGCAGTGATCGACAACCGCAATGTGTTCGCCGTGCTGATGGAGGCGGTGCAGGTGTGCAGCCTGGGGCAGATCACCAACACCTTGTTTGAAGTCGGCGGGCAGTACCGGCGCAGCATGTAGTTCCCCAACCAAGAATCGAGGAAACAACCATGATTCACATCCTGGCACGTATCACGGCAAAACCCGGCAGCACCGAGCAGGTTCACGCCGCTCTGCTCGACTTGGTGAGCCACACGCGGCGGGAACCCGGATGCAAGCTCTACACGCTGTTCCAGCGCGACGACGAGCCAACCGTTTTCATGACCGTGGAGCAGTGGCTCGACCAAGCCAGCGCCGATGCCCACATGCGCACTGCACATCTTGCTGCCGCCATGGCGCAGGCGGGCCCGCACCTGGCCGCAGCTCCCGAAATTCACCGATACACCGCATTGGCTTGATCTGGGGCGCTCGACACATCAAAGCTCAAATCATGGCCAGTTGCTGCTTGCGGCGTGGCGCGGGAAAGATCGCATCGATGGCAGCGCAAGCGGCGGCGTCCAGGGTTGTCGAGGCAGCCACCAGGTTGTCGCGCAGATGCTGCAGACCGCCCGCCTTGGGAATGGCCATCACCCCGGGTTGCCGCAACACCCAGGCGAGAGCGAGTTGTGCCGCGCTGAGCCCGAGAACCCGAGCCAGCGCAGCCAGACGCGTGTCGTGTGCGAGTTTGCCTTCGTCAAGGGGGCTGTAGGCCATCAGCGGAATGCGCTGGTTTTGCATCCAGGGCAGCAGGTCGAATTCGACGCCACGGCTGCTGGCCGCGTAATAAACCTGGTTCGTCGCGCAATGACCACCGCCGTCCAATTGCCGCAATGCGTGCATGTCCTGCAAGTCGAAATTGCTCACGCCCCAATGGCGGATCCGGCCCGCAGCGACCAAACGGGTGAATCCCTCCAGCGTCTCTTCCAGAGGCAGGCTACCGCGCCAGTGCAACAGATAAAGATCGATCTGCTCCAAGCCGAGTCGGTGCAGACTGCGCTCGCAAGCGGCCTGCACCCCAGCGGCACTGGCGTGATGCGGATAGACCTTGCTGACCACCAGCACTTGCTCGCGCTTGACCACACCCTCACGCACAGCGCCCGCCAGGGCCTCGCCCACCACGCGCTCGGCACCACCTTCGCCATACATCTCGGCGGTATCCAACACGCGGTAGCCGAGCTCCAGGGCGTGGCGCACGGCGGCGACTTCGCCGGCATGGCGCGTCGCGGCTTCACCGAAGCGCCATGTGCCCAGTCCCACCGCTGGCCATTGCTCTGCATCACCGAGTTGCACAAGGTTCATCGCTTCAGACCCCGAGCCAGTGCCGCGCATTCCACAAAGCCAACAACAACAGAAAGACCACCAGCCCGACGACGAAACCGATCAAGCCCTGCAACAACGCATTGGTCCGCCGTTGTTCCTGCAACAGCTGGCGTGTCAGCTCCCGCTCGGTCGGCTGTTGCGCTTGCTCCAGGGCGTGATAGATCATGCGAGGCAAGGCCGGGAAGTACTGGGCGAAGCGCGGCGCCTCTTTTTGCAGATGGTCGCGCAAAGCGCGCCAGCCAACCTGGCTCTGCATCCAGCGCTTGAGGAAAGGCTGGGCGGTCGTCCAGAGATCCAGGTCGGGGTCGAGCTGGCGTCCCAGACCTTCGACATTCAGCAGGGTTTTTTGCAACAGCACGAGCTGCGGCTGGATTTCCACCTTGAAGCGACGGGACACCTGGAACAGGCGCAGCAAAATCTGTCCCAGGGAAATGTCTTTCAGCGGGCGCTCGAACTGCGGTTCGCACACGGTGCGAACCGCAGCCTCCAGTTCGTCGACGCGGACCTCGGCCGGCACCCAGCCGGATTCGAGATGCAGCTCGGCCACACGCCGGTAATCGCGCCGAAAGAAGGCGATGAAGTTTTGTGCCAGATAGTCCTTGTCGAACTCCGACAGCGTGCCGATGATGCCGAAATCCAGCGCGATATACCAGCCGAATGTTTCGGGCGCGAGGCTGACCATGATGTTGCCCGGATGCATGTCGGCATGGAAAAAACCATCGCGGAAGACCTGGGTGAAGAAGATCTCGACCCCGCTTTGCGCCAGTTTGTGGATGTCCACCTCGGCCTCACGCAGGCGGTCGATCTGGCTGATGGGCACGCCGTGCATGCGCTCCATCACGATCACGCTCTCGGTGCAAAGATCCCAGATCATCTGCGGAATCAGGACCAGCCCCAGACCATCCATATTGCGGCGCAGTTGCGCCGCATTAGCCGCCTCGCGAACGAGGTCAAGTTCATCGTGCAGGTATTTATCGAACTCGGCCACCACTTCGCGTGGCTTGAGGCGCTTGCCGTCGGACCAGGCGCGCTCAACCCAGGCAGCCAGGGTCTGCATCAAGTCCAGATCCTGGTCGATGATTTTGCGCATGCCGGGTCGCAGCACCTTGACCGCCACCTCGTGCCCGCCTTGTTCGGCCGGCAGCACCGCAAAATGCACCTGTGCGATGGAAGCACTGGCGACAGGAGTGCGATCGAGACTGGCAAACAGCTTGGTCAGGGGCTGACCCAAGGCCTGCTCGATCAGCCTCACCGCCTGATCGGAGTCGAAAGGCGGAACGCGATCCTGCAGCTTGGCAAGCTCGTCGGCGATATCGGTGGGCAAAAGATCGCGCCGCGTGGACAGCATCTGCCCGAACTTGACGAAGATCGGGCCCAGGCTTTCCAGCGCCAGGCGCAGGCGCTGCCCTCTCGGGGCATCGAGCCTGCGGCCGACGGCAAGAATACGCGCCAGGAGTCGCAACCAGCGATGGCGAAAACCGCTGAGGACGAGTTGATCGAGCCCGTAGCGATGGGCAACCGTTGCAATACGCAACAAACGCAGAAGGCGGCGCATCCCTCAGTTCCGCGCCGTTGGGGCGGTACGGCGCGCAAGCAGCTGAACGCGCTTGTCGAGCCTGGCGGTGGCGTCACGCAATTGCGCCAATTCGACACTGCAGGCCGTGAGCTCGGCGCGCCCAACGAGTGCGCGCGGCGCTTCAGCCAACCAGTCCTTCGCGTCGGCCTCGACCTGCCGGCGTAGGCGCCGACCCTGAGCCAGCACGTCGCGCCCGACGCGAACCAGTCGATGTGCCGCCAAGTCGCCAAGAAGTTGGGCGAGGTCATCCTCTGCATCCCAGCGCAGATGGCCGAGCAGCCAGGAAACCGTCTGGGCAAATTCGGCATCGCCCGTGATACGCACACCCGTCAGCCCCAGCGCCTGTCCACGCCATTGGGACGCCAAAACAGTGGAGACGTCGAGATCGAGCCTGAGTTCAGGTGGTCGCGTCAAGGACGAGGTGGGCACTGGCGCCAACTCGCCCGTCGGGGACAACTGCAACAGGGCGCTTCGGCCCGCGACGTGCAGGGACAGGTGTTTACCGCTGTGTGCTCGTAGACGCTCTTCGGCCTGCGCTTCCTGGCGGACGAGGTGATTGATGACTCGGGTCACGAGCAGCACAGCGCGTTGCTGCAGGCGGTCTGGCCAGGGCAATGTTGGGCTTGGATCGGTGCTGGGCATGGACGGTGTGCAATCTGAAGACCATTCTAGGAGCCTGCGGTAAACCCAGAGCGGCTGGCCAGTGTTGCGCAGTAGGTCGTGTTCCAACGGCATGTCGAGGCCGAGCCAATGCATGCCAAACCCTGCAGCAGGCATCGCCCAATGCCGCTCGAGTCGGTCTCGCGATCTTCCTCCATCGGCAGGGAGGGCAGCTCATGCGAGCAAGGCCCTTGCGTCAGGCGAGTCGGGGGCCCAGCGCGTCGAAGTGGGCCAGGGCCAGCACGACGCTGAGCGGCATGCCACTGTTGTGCCGCCAACAGCGCGGCGCGACCGCCGCCTGACCTTGCACGCCGTGGCGCCAAACAGGAAACCATAGCCGAGGAGCCTGGTTCCCGCGACCCCAACCTCGACTGACTTCCCGCTCCGGTTCATCGCCGTCGCCCTTTCAGGCACAAGACCTAGGGTGCAGGCCGGCGTAGGACTCACATCCCGGAGTCACGTCGGTGACCGAGAAATCAGCACTGGCACCAATCCTGAATTGGCTGCGGAGTGTGTCGTCAGATGGACAGTCGGCTTGAGGCCGCAAACCAACTCAACCCAGTTGTTGAATTCCCGCCAGCAGCCACCCGCCGTTGCCTGAAACCGGCTTGACCAGGTTCCAGACCTCGCGTACCGACTGCGCGCCACCCCAGCGCTCTTCGCGGACGAGCCCGGAGAATTCAACACTGGCAAGGTATTCACCGCCGAGTTCTTGCAGATCAAGCAACACGGCTTCGAGGGTGACCACATCGGTCTGGTTCTGCGCTCCCCCGCGCTGTTCGATTTCGGACTTGAGTTGCGCGAAGAGTTCAGGCGTGCTGTAGGACTCGATGCCGTGCAAGTCGCCGGCATCCCAGGCTTTTTGCAGCTGGTAGTAATGCTCACGTGCCTTGTTCAGGAACGCGCGTTGATCGAAGTCTGCCGGAATCGCGCCCTGAAGCGCGGTGGCGTTCGCAGCCGGGGCTTGCGTCCCCTCGAAACGCTGCGGCGGTAGATAAGACTCGGGCCCGAGCTGGGCAGCATCGTAGGCACCACGTGGCATTCCGGCGGGTTGTGGCGTGGACGTGGCACCAGAACGGCGGGACAGCCGCAGCAGGAACATCCCGGCGACCACCGCCAAGCCGGCGATCAGAAGAGCCATGACGAATGAGGCCAGACCTGCGCCGAGGCCGAACGCGTGGAATAGCGCCGCCAGCCCAATGCCTGCCGCCAAGCCGCCGAGCAGGCCGCCCCAACGGTTGGCAGGGCGTGGGCTGGTTGCCGTTGGCGCGACTGACTGCCGTGGGGCCGCGGCAGGGGCTGGAGTGGCCTGTTG
>DAIAZB010000134.1 GCA_027443745.1 Thiomonas sp.
GTCCTGCTTCTGCAGATTTTTCACGTCGATATAGCTCAGCAAGCCGCTGTACTCGCTGGAGGTCAACGTGTACGTGTTCTTGTTGGCGGCGTTGGCGGTGACATTGGCCTGCCCGTAGGAAGGCGCCACCGGCACGATGACTGGAATCGGCACCGGGACCGGAATGGGGCCCACGTCCACGATGATCACGCACACACCCGCCGCCAAGAACGGACTGGTGTCGTTGGCATTCCAGGTTTTGTTGTCGCTGGAGAGTACGGTGCTGCCGTGGTAACCAAGCGAGCTGACGACAACGCCACCGACTCCGTCCCCAAAACAGTCGCCGGCCGACCATACCCCCACCACGAACGGGGCGATCTCCAGCGAGGAACGCGAACTGGAAAATTGGTCGCGCGAGGCCATCACCACGTTGTGGAAACGATTGTTCGGATCAGCATTTTGGTTAGTCGAGTAGTCCAGCGGCTTGTACTGTTTGATGAAATCAAAGATTTCACCCAGTGAGGCCGTGGTGACCCCCGCAGCCGCGGTCTGCCCAAGGCCCGTAGCGACCGTTGCCAGACTGGCCTTGGGATCGGTATCCACCAGCACGCGATGCACCACGCCGGTATCGACGGCGGCACCCGCAAGATCAAGATAAGCCGCTGCGTAATAGGCCTGCGACGCGAGACTCAGCGTGGTGTTGATGCCATTGAGGACCGTGACGATCGGCCCGGTGGCGTCATTGAGTATCCCGAACAGCGTATCGGTCAACGGCTGGTAAATCGGCTGCACGATTTCGGTGGCTGAATTGAAGCCTTGGAACAAATCGGTAATTGCAATGATCTCGTCCCAGGTGCCGAAGTTGGTGAAATCACCGCAATCGGCTTCGGCATAAACCAGGCAGTAGTAGCGCGACCATGAGGCCAGTCCCACCATCTGCGCAATGGCAACCTGATTTGCCACCATGGCGCGGTTGGAATAGGCCGCGAAGTTGTAGGCGCGGGCCAGTTCCACCGCTCCGCTGTAGGCGGCCGAATCGGCCGCGTTCTGCAAGTGAATGCGCGTGACCACCGCGCGCCCGCTGTTGTAGACAAGCAGGGCGGCGATCACCAGGATCGCCGCCACGATCACTACGAATACCGAGGCCTGGCCACGTGACCGCGCAAAACCCGCGCCGGCAGGATGCCGGCGCGGGCTGGGCTTGAGTGCGGTCATGGCCACAACGCGGGCCTCGTTCAGCTCTGGTGCTTACTGGCCAGCATTCGCGGCACTGGTCTTGTAGTTGTTCAACGCATACTGATTGGTCGCTTCGGTATTGGCGCTGACATGCGCTGCTTGTGCCTGTGTGTATCCAGCCGCGCCAGCACTGCCCGCCAACTGGCCGGTGATCGAGGCCATCTGACCACGCACGGCCTTACCGAAGAACGAGTACACCGCGATGGCGGCGATGGCCACCAGCGCGACGATGATGATGTACTCGGTCATGCCCTGGCCGCGCTGCAGACGGCGGCCGCTCAAACGCTTATCGAAACGGTTCTTCAACATCATGGTGCTAACTCCTCATGAGGATGCGCCGGAATTGGCGCGGAACGAAGACACCCGTGGATGCATCCAGCGGGCGATGTACCGGCAACGTCGTAGCGCGAGCGGCCTTGGCGCTGCAGGCAACAATCTCCCGTGCCGCCCAGGGGTGGGC
>DAIAZB010000135.1 GCA_027443745.1 Thiomonas sp.
GACATTGGGATGAGCTTTGCCGGTCCTGACTTTGCGCAGTTCGGAGACGACGTTGGTGTCGAGCAGAAACATCAGGAAAGATCGGCAGAACGGGCGCGCTCGCGGGAACGCGGAAACTCGATTTCGATGTCTTCGACACCAGCCGGCCATCCCAAGGCATCAGCGATGCTGCGACGCTTGCCCGTGATGCGCTGATACTCCTCGATGCTGAGCAGGACATGGGCGGGCTTGCCGCGGTCGGTGATGAACACCGGCCCTTCCGAGGCGGCTTTCTTGGCGCGGCTGGTGTCCTGATTGAACTCCCGGCTGGACAGGGTGGTGATGGGCATGGGCGAACTCCTGTTTGCAGAGGCAAATCGGTTATGTAGAAATGTTGCTACAGAAAGCCTTCATTCGTCAATGCCTCTTTGGCTTTCCTGGTCGCGGAAAGTTGGCATGTCCACGAGCCTAGGCCCTCGTGAGCGTATGCCCTCGTTGCGAGTCAGCGCTGCTGCGCGTGAGGCGCTCCGAAAGTCGCGCGCACCAAACATGATGTGCAACCGCGTGCCGCTTTAATTGCTTGCCGCATGTGCCGCATGTGCCGCATGTGCCGCATGTGCCGCGCGTGCTGCTGAAGCTGCTGTTGTTTGGCGTGCTGTTTGGGCGCGTCGCGAGAACATGTGCAACATGCCGCGCGGCTTGTGGGACCGACGCCCGCGGGCGCAAGGGGCCGGCGCCTGTGCTTGTGCAAGCCCGCGATGCTAGTGAGCCGCGCGCAGAGCCTGCCCCGCGAAGGCGGGGCGGAGTCCAGTGAGGGCGGTGGCGGGAAGCGCGGTAAGCCCCTGGTCTTTCGTCATCCCCGCGCAGGCGGGAATGACAAGCAATAGAAGTGCAGGGATGCGGCCAGTAGCCGCCCGGCGGAGGACATGGAGGTCGAGTATCGCGAGCTTGTGATCGGGCTTGGCGATAGCGGCTACGTGATGCCGCCTACGCCCTTGCCACATGCGCCTCGTACGCGGCGGTGACTTCGGCGGTGCTGCCCATCGCCATCAGTTTGCCGCGATCCAGCCAGATCGCCTTGTTGCAGGCTTTGCGGATCGCCTCGTTGGAATGCAGCGCGATCACCACGATCTCGGCGCGGCGGTGCAGGCTTTCCAGCCGTTCCTTGGCCTTCTCCTGAAACCTCGCATCGCCCACGCCCAGCACCTCGTCCAGCAGCAGGATCTCCGCATCCACCGCCGTGGAGATAGCGAAGCCCAGACGCACGCGCATGCCGGTGGAGTAGGTGCGCAGTGGCAGGTCGAGATAGTCGCCCAGCTCGGTGAACGCGGCGATGTCCTCGCTCTTGGCGCGGATTTCGGCATCGCTCATGCCCAGCAACAGGCCACGCAAGCGAATGTTCTGCCGCCCGGTGGAGTGCTCGTCCATGCCCATGCTGATGTCCAGCAGCGGCACGGCCTTGCCCTGCGTGCGCACGCTGCCGGCGGTGGGCGGGTAGATGCCGGCCATCACGCGCAGCAGCGTCGACTTGCCAG
>DAIAZB010000136.1 GCA_027443745.1 Thiomonas sp.
GGCAAGACCGACAACTGTCGGGTCGCGGTGAGCCTGTCGCTGGCGACGGACTCGAACAGCCTGCCCTTGGCCTATCAGCTCTACCTGCCGGCCGAGTGGACCGACGATCCTAAGCGGTGCGCCGAGGCTGGCGTTCCCGCGTCGGTGGGCTTCCTGACCAAGAACCAGATCGCCGCCGCGCAGATCCGGGCCGCGGTCGCCGCCAAGGTGCCGCGGGGCGTGGTGCTGGGCGATGCCGCCTACGGCGATGACTGCGCGCTTCGCGATGAGATGAGTGAGCAAGAGCTGCTCTACGCGCTGGGTATCCGGCCGCTCACCACGGTGTGGTGGGGCGCGCATCAACCGGCCACCGCCCCGCCGCCGGCGGCCACGGGTCGCCCCCGCGTACGAGTGGTGCGCGATGCGGCACATCCACCGATCAACGTGCGTGCCCTGGCGCAGGCGCTGCCGGCGCGTGCGTATCGCACCATCGCCTGGCGACAGGGCTCAGCAGAAACATTGTCCGGTCGCTTTGCCCGCGTGCGCGTGGTCACCGCCCACGACGACCGCGCACGGGATCCCGAATGGCTGGTCATCGAATGGCCTCGCGGCGACGCCGAACCGCTTCGCTACTGGCTGTCGACGCTGCCTGAAGAAACGACCTTCAAGGCACTCATCGGCATCATCAAAGGCCGTTGGCGCATCGAGCGGGACTACCTGGAACTCAAGCAGGAACTCGGCCTGGGCCACTACGAAGGACGCAACTGGCGCGGCTTTCATCACCACGCCAGCCTGTGCATCGCCGCCTATGGCTTTTTGACCCTGGAGCGCCTGCGCGGCAGTAAAAAAACCGTGATCGACTCAAAGCACCTGCCGTACCCGAAGGCCTCCGCCCGCGCGGGCTCGGGTCCATGCAGCGCCACCTGCCGTGGTCGATCGCCACCACGCGCTTTCGCCTCGCCCGCGTCATCGCACGACATCTGTCCCAGAAACTCGCGCGCTGCTAGTCAAGCTCGACAACGAGATCAAGGCCATCAACACGCGCCTGCGTCAGCTCGATCCGCTCACGCCCTCCGGTCGCCATCGCAAGGAGCAATTCGACCTCTCGGCTCTGCTGCAGACGATCCTGCACGGCTACGAGGCGCGTTTCGATCGACATTCGGGGACTTACGTGACGCCGACGCAGATGCGCCTTTGGCCGGGCTCGTTCTGCAGGGACATGCCGTCCAGCGCGCCAAGGATCGGGGCAAAGACAAGCCGCATGAACTGCATCTGGACTTGGCGTCACTGGGTGAACTGCTCACAACCCACGGTGCCGCGCTCGATTCTGGTGTCGTCGCCTTGTTGGCCGGTATTTCTCTCAAGCAGGAGAGCAAACAGGACGTGGGGGCAAAGGCCGTGTGCCGCTACTGCGCGGCACCTCCCAAAAACGCGGGCAATGCTCGCACTATACTGGCGTATTCGCGTTTGTTGCAGGATGAGCGGAACGCCGACAAGCTCGTCCTGTTTTTATGGAGCGCCACCTGACGCCAGCGAAGATGGGCTAAGTGGCCATGCTATTCCCCTCAGGCCGCCGCAGAGGTGCTGATTCTGCTCCTCTTGTGTGATGTCCAAGTATTGGCCGGTTACGGGGCGATGCGCTTTGGTAAGGTAGCCCGCTCGTTGCCAGACTCTTTGCGGTACTTCTTGAGCAACATCGAGTCACTCAACTTTGAATAGTCACCCAAGGTGTGCAACAAGATCTCCCGGAGGGTGGCCTTGTGTGCGTTGGTGATGGTCCTGCGCGACGAATCCCACATGAGCCCCTTGTAGGGGGTGGCGGTCAGTTCACGTGGCAGGACAGCCGCCCGCTTGACGGCGGCATCGAGTGACATCTTCGCCGTCAACCGAGCAACTACGCGCGTCATGACCTCCAACCCGATCGGACGAAACATCACGTTACCGCCATGCGAGCCCCGATGCTTTGATGTGATGCGTGATGGATCTGTCGCTGAAAAGAACGCTTTCAGTTCCGGGAAGTAACATTTAAGCAGTTCGAAGTAACGCAAGGCGTAGGCGAAGTACTGATCCAGCTTCGAATCCTCTGGACGTTCCCGACACAGATCGCCCCGGTTCGCCTTCAACCCCCATCTGGAGGTAGTGAACAGAATCGACAGCACGTCGTACAGCGTGCCAATGGTAGTCAGCGCTGTGGTGTTGTTGACCGGCATGTTGTTGCTGGCCACGAACGCGACACGCTCTCCACCGAAATAATTTGTGTTCTCGATCAATCGACGAATGCAGATCGCCATTACATCGTCTTCGTCCAGCGCGATGATGTCGCCCTTGGAAACGGGACGCGCCGTCTTGTTAAGTGTCGTAAACAGGCGCCTCGTTCGCTCCAAACCTGCCTTGGTTACCGCGTGCGCGACAAAGATGACTGACACCTCGTCGTAGGGGTCTTGGTCGAGGCCTTTCTCGAATGCCTTCTTTATGCCGGCCAGCCGATGCTGGCCATCGAGCGCGAACAACTTTTCGTCCCCGTGCAGGGTCAGAAAACCCACCGAGGAAACGGTCGCCTCGTCTAGATTGTTGAGTTCGTGGCCCGTGCTCTTCTGTTGAACCGTGTCAACGGCGTGCCAATTGGGACGCCCCCCATAAGTAGCAACTACGAGTGAGTTGAAGAACCGCTCCTCTTGGTTCTTCAAGTAGTTTGCGATCTGTCCGCCGCGGTTCAACTGGAGCTGTCGCTGGATCATGTTGGAGAGCTGTTCGCTTTTGTGCACCTCCCTGGCGAAATGCACACGTTCGCTCAGTTCTTTCAGACTCATCAGGCTCGAGTAATAGATCCAGTTGCCCATGACCCCGCGAAGCGCGGGTAGAATGATCTTGGCGCCCTTGGACGTCTTCATTTGAAGGCCTTCTGCATGTTCTTGGTGGTCGCCTCGACGTCGCCTCGGGAGTACGGAGGCATCAGGGCGCCATTGAGTTCTCTTTCGAGTTGTTTGAGATCGCTGTTGGAAACAGAATCGTCGACCGCAACATAGAACAGGTGCAGGACGTCGCGCCAATTTCCGATAGCGAATGCGATGCCCTGCCTCGCTTTGATCAGCTTCTTCGCGTTCAAATAGTCCCCGCATCGACTTCGCAGCGACCGATTCGAGTCACGTCCGGCAATGCCGATGTACAGAACGTAGCCGTGCTGGGGTAGAGCGCTGTTAGGCTCGCAAAGCACTAAGGCGTAGACACCGCGCTTGTCGTTCGGCAGTTTCTTGAACTCCGCCTTGTCGAACTTGATCGAGTGCCAAGCCAGTCCGGCGACGCAGTAGGTGCTGGAGCGCAGGGTCTTCGGCGAGATGGTGAACTCGAGCCGGTAGTTCCCGATCATCTTGTTGGCTTGCATAGCAAAGTCCGCCAACTCATCTGTCTTTGGTGGCATGTGATCTTGCCCCTGTTTCGCAGACACCCGTCTAAGCGACATTGGATAGCTCGAACTGTTCCGGGCTGAGATAGCCCAAGGTCGAGTGGAGCCGGGTTCGATTGTACCGTATCGGCGCAGGCATGATCTCCTCGAATCGGGGAGATCGAGAGATGACGCACGATGCGCCAGGGAGGGCCTCTGGTGCTGGCCCTGATCACCTCGAAGGCGAAGCGTGCTCAGTCGAAACTGTGGGCGCCGAGGATCACCAAGTCGCGTCGCCACTCCTATTCGGGTAACCCAAAGTGTCGGCTCAGTTCCGCCACGGAAATCTTTTCTTCGTCACCGTGCAGAGTTTCGAATTGCCGGATGGCGAAGTGGAAGTGACGGGCCTGTCTGCCCTTGGAATACAACTCGTAGAGCGCAGTTCGGTGTTTGAGGAGCCACCGCAGTTCGTCGTTTAGGGGGACGATGGGCGCCTTGCCCGGGTGTACAGCTCCGCTGGACCTCGCGCGAGCATGGAAGTCCGGGATGACATCGCCAACGATCGCTTCATGCAGAACCTCTTGAGGTGTTTGCGATCGCTGGGGCGCGGTTCGTCGATCACGGCGAAAAGTTGTGAAGTTGCTGTCGAAAGGCGGGCTCCAGTCGCTTCGGAACAGGCGCTTATCAACCAGACGCGCGATGTCTTCGCCTAGATCCTTGGGGATATTGAAGGATTGCAAGGTGTTGCGCAGCGCGTCGCGCGCAGCGCCCAGATATGAGTTTGCCTCAAGCAATTCGAGGCGGTCCATTGCATCCCGAAACGCGCCAACCAGCACTGCAACCAGATCCAGGGTAGGCGACTGCAGCCGTTCGCGCAGCCATCGTGTGGCATCTCCGTCCCAGGGACGAAACGCGGGTTCGGCGGGCATCAACCAAGCGCCGACAGAGCGAAGCGGGTATTCGGACTGGTACAGGCCCAGTCGAGTCAACAGAGTGCGTTGGATCTCGAACTGATCTGCGCGATCAGGCGCAGGCGGGGAAAGTAGTCGCCAAAATGGCGATTCGAAAGCCTCGCGAATGCCCTCGAATTCGGGGTGATGGTCGACCAGGGCCACCAGATCGGCTCCGTGACTTTCGCGATCCGTTCCGTCACTTTTGTTCTTCGCCTTCGGGCAAGGTGAAATCCCGAGTCTCGCCACGTGCCAGAGTTTTCGCGGCCTTGGCGCATCAGGATGGTCTTCCAGCGACAGCAGTTTGGTATCCAGCGCGTCCCATGAGAGATGGGCACGGCGGTAAACGGCATGGCCCCAACACCGGTTGCGCAGTGCCGATGCAAGGTCGCTACGTGGCCGCCCAACAGGGCGGGGAGCAAGCTTCATATGTTGGAAACCAAATGAGCTGATTTGGTGTGCTTTAAGTATTCCATAGCCCCAGCCAGACTGCAGCCATAGGCGGCCACTGGCGGCCACTGGCGCCCACTGGCGGCCAGCGACGGGAGTGTCAGTTGAAACGTTCTTCACCCGATGTCATCGAGACGGCTCTACTGGCGCAGTACGGGGAGCTGATGACGGGGGAAAGCCTACGCCGGGCGCTGGGCTATCGCAGCGAGCGCACGTTCCAGCGGGCGATCAAGACCAGGACCGTTCCGGTCCCGGTGGTGGCACTGCCTGGCCGGCGGGGACGGTTTGCCAGAACGCGCGACGTGGCGGCGTGGTTGCGCGATGTCGCCCGATCGGACTAGCAACAGCCTGTTTCCCCACTTGTGAAGGAGAGCCCGCGATGCCCTGACGCCATGTCCATCCGCAACATGTAATCGCTACATGTCTGGCCCTGGATGCAGAACGGCCCGGAGAGGGTAGAACCTCGCCGGGCCGTGCATGAGATGTCGACTGGGAAATCCGACGTCCGCATCCTACCTCATCCCCCTCTCCAGTCAAGAGGTGAGGGCAGGTAGGATTTTGCCCTGGGGCTCCCTAAACGCGCGCAGCGTTGCTGTGCGCACACGGAGCACTCGCTATGCATAGTTCTCAGCCGTACCCGCGTGTTGCCTATCGCGACGCCCATGGGCGGAGGTTGCTGTCCGCCCTGCTGGACCAATCCCTCCAGCCTCTCCACGACACCGTGGCCTGGGGCGAGCGGAGG
>DAIAZB010000137.1 GCA_027443745.1 Thiomonas sp.
TGACACCGGACTCGAACGAGAACTCCCCGGCCACGACCAGCTCCTCAACATAGGGCAGGCCGGCTTCCGCCAGCGCCGCGCGGTAGCCCTCCAGGCGCCAGCGCGTCGCGCCATGCGCGGGATGGCCCAGGATGTGGCCGATGCGCCGATGGCCCAGCCGCAGCAGATTCCCGACGATGTCCCGGGCTGCGCTGCGCTCGTCTAGCCGCGCGCCCACCATATCCTGCTGGCTGCGCGGCGAGATGCATGCGAAGCGCACTTGGTTGGCCTGCAGCCAAGCGGTGATCACCTCATCGTCGGTCACCGGCGGCGTCATCAGCAAGCCGTCGAGCCGGTGATGCGACACCAGTTCGATGATCTCGCGCAGGTGTCCGGATGCATCCGCGCGCAGCGGATGCACGATGGCGCCGTAGCGCCGCGCCTGGCAAGCCTCGAGAACGCCGGCCTGCACTTCCATCACGTAGCCCGGCGAGGGGTTGTCGTAGAGCAGGCCGATCTGGAACGAGCGGTTGGCGGCCAGGCTGCGCGCCGATGGGTGTGGCACGTAGCGCAGCGACTTGACCGCCGCCCAAACCTTTTCGCGCACCTCGGTGCGCACGCTACGCTCGTTGTTGATCACGCGCGAGGCCGTCTTCGGCGAGACGCCTGCGGCGCGCGCGACGTCTTCCAGGCGCGGCGCCTTGGACGGCAGCCGCTGCTGCAGTTCGGAGCTGGTTTCCTGGCTGTCGGTGGACATCGTGCTCATGTATGCGTGGTGTCGATTTCGACCGTGGCCGCGCCACCGGCCGGAATCTCGAAAGCGGCGCGACGCGCATCCAGGTCGACCAGCGCCCGGCGCGCATCCGCCCCGTCGCCGTGCGCGATGCTCACCGCGCAGATGGACTGCGAGTTGCCGCCGAGGTGCGGTCCGTGCGCGCGATCCAGCGCCAACCTCGATAACACGATGCCGGAAGTCCGGTTGTGCAGCGGGCCGACGCAAACCTGATGCATGAATCCGGCGAAGCTTTCGCGGTCATCCGGCGCCCGTTCGCCATCCGAACATTCGGTCAGCAGCGCCAGTTTTCCGGGGGAGCGGTTGTGCACGGCGGTCTGGAGCTGCATGGGGGCGAGTGCGGTGGTCGTATCGTTCGAGGCATCGATGCGACGGCCTGGTCCAGGTCAACGCGCCGATGGGGCGGTTGCCGCCGTCCTCCAGTCGATCTCGAGAGGTTCGGCAGATCGCGTTTCAGGCAACGCTGTTAATGGATGAACTACCGCGAAAACCGCAGATTACGCATGTTCCGAAAGCTGCTGCATAGCGCTCTGCGTCCGAAGAGCCCGCTGAACCGAGGCTGACTCTGTCACACAATGACAGCGCAGTCAGCTTGCGTTGCAACATGCACGGCGCGGCGTTCGGCGAACTCGCGCACGCGGCCATGTGCGCGTACTTGGCAAGCATCGAGACTGGCCGGACCCCAGCCCGCTGCTGCGGGCAGGCTCGTAGCAACACCGCCGCATGCGGCATGCTTGCGCCATGGACACGTCCGCGACCGAATTGCTGCCCACCGTCGAAATCAACACCGGCCCGGCGCCGCGCCACAGCGTTATCTGGCTGCATGGTCTGGGCGCCGATGGCAACGATTTCGCGCCGATCGTGCCCGAGCTGGCGCGCGCTTTGCCGCCGCTGCGCTTCGTGTTTCCGCATGCACCGCTGCGCGCGGTCACCCTCAACGGCGGCATGCGCATGCGCGCCTGGTACGACATCCGCAGTCTGGATCTGCGCGATCGCGTCGATGCCGAGGGACTGGCGCAATCGCAGGCGCAGGTGCGCGCATTACTGGCGCGCGAGCAGACGGCGCAGGGCATGGCGCCGGAGCGCCTGTTTCTGGCCGGCTTCTCGCAGGGCGGCGCGGTGGCGCTGGCGCTGGCGGTGCAAGATGCGCGACCGCTGGCTGGCGTGATTGCCCTGTCCACCTATCTGCCGCCGATCGTGCAGCCTGCCTCCGGCGTGCCGGCGCGGCGCGTGTTCATGGGCCACGGTGGCTTCGATCCGATCGTGCCGCAGGCGCTGGGCGAGGCCGCGCGCGAGCGCCTGCGCCAGTTGGGCCACAGCGTGGACTGGCACAGTTATCCGATGCCGCATGCCGTGCTGCCCCAGGAA
>DAIAZB010000138.1 GCA_027443745.1 Thiomonas sp.
CAACGCATTTGGCTCTTCGACGCCAGCAGACAGGATGCCCCGCGGACGGTGGTATTTCCAGCTTCGCGCGACCAACGACACGCCATTTGCGAGAAGGGCCGAAGCGAGGGTGTCGCCCGCAAGGCCTTGGTAGGGGCGGCCGTTGAACGTGAAATTCACGATGCGATTACGGTCGATGCGACCGCCGGAAGGCAGGCGCTGGCTCATTTGTCGCTCCCGGCATGAAGTGGGTCCACGGCGGCGACTGGTGGTGGCTCGCCAATTTTCCAGATCGACTCGAAACGGTAGGTCACAGTGTCGCGAAGCGCGTTGAACCAGCGCCCGCATCCACTTGAGTGGCGCCATTGCTCGTGGTTAAGTCCCTTCGGATTTTTGCGCATGAAGAGGTAGTCCCCCCACTGTTCATCGCTCATGCTTTCGGTGGCCACGGGGCGCACAATGCCGCCTTCGCCGCCGCAGGTGAATTCGATCTCGGCGCGTGGTCCGCACCAGGGGCAGTTGATTTGCAACATGGTCGTTTCCTCAGTGTGCGACGCCGGCTGCGCCATGCTCGTCGATCAGGTGGCCGTTGAAAAAGCGATCGAGGCAGAGTGATTCGTTGAGCGCATGCGGGCGGCCTTGCGCGACGGTGTGAGCCATCACCCAGCCCGATCCGGGAGTGGCTTTGAAGCCGCCAGTTCCCCACCCGCAATTGATGTAAAGACCTTTGACTGGGGTCAGGCCAATGATGGGACAGGCATCCGGCGACACATCGACGATGCCACCCCACTGGCGGTTCATGCGCACGCGGGAAAACATGGGAAACATTTCGACAATGGCCTGCAACGTATGTTCGATCGTGTGGTAGCTGCCCCGCTGGCCGTATCCGTTGTACTGGTCGACCCCGGCGCCAATGACCAAATCGCCCTTGTCCGACTGGCTGATATAGGCATGAATCGCGTTGCTCATTACCACATTGGGAAAGATCGGTTTGAGCGGCTCTGACACCAGTGCTTGCAGTGGGCGGCTCTCGATCGGCAGGCGAATGCCGGCCATGCTGGCGATCACGCTGGAATGGCCGGCCGCCACAATGGCAACCTTTTTCGCCTTAATCAGGCCCTTGGCTGTATCGACGCCGACCACTGCACCAGCGTCCCGTCGAATCCCCACAACCTCGCAGTTCTGGATGATGTCCACTCCCTGCGCGTCAGCTGCCCGCGCAAATCCCCAGGCCACTGCATCGTGCCGCGCCACGCCACCACGGCGCTGAAGTGAAGCGCCCAGGACCGGGTAGCGCGTGCTCAGGTTGATGAAAGGGACGAGTTCCTTGATCTGCTCGGGTGTCACGACTTCGCCGTCGACGCCATTGAGCCGGTTCGCCGTAACGCGACGCTCAATGTCGCGCATCTCCTGCAGGCTGTGGCCCAGGTTCAGCACGCCGCGCTGGCTAAACATGACGTTGTAGTTGATGTCCTGGGACAGCCCCTCCCAGAGCTTCATCGACTTCTCGTAGAGCGCCGTGGACTCATCCCACAAGTAGTTGGAGCGAACAATGGTCGTGTTGCGGGCCGTGTTACCGCCGCCAAGGTAGCCGCGTTCCACGACGGCTATGTTGCGTATGCCGTGCTCCTTGGCCAGGTAATACGCGGTGGCCAGTCCATGGCCTCCACCCCCGACGACGACGACCTCATATTCCGGCTTCGGCTCAGGAGAGCGCCATTGCCTTTCCCAGCCCTCGTGATAAGACATGGCGTTACGCAGCAACGACCAGATTGAAAACTTTTGCATGGTTGGCTCCTTGGCTCAGCACTCGACGATATTCACAGCCAGGCCCCCACGCGACGTTTCCTTGTACTTCGTCATCATGTCGGAGCCCGTTTCGCGCATGGTCTTGATCACCTTGTCAAGGCTGACGAAATGCGTACCGTCGCCACGCAGAGCCATGCGGGCGGCATTGATGGCTTTCACCGAGGCCACGGCATTGCGTTCAATGCAGGGAATTTGGACCAGCCCGCCAACGGGATCGCAGGTCAGACCCAGATGGTGTTCCATGCCAATCTCGGCCGCGTTCTCGACCTGCTCGGGAGTTCCGCCGAGAACCTGTGCGAGGGCGCCAGCGGCCATCGAGCAAGCAACGCCGACCTCGCCCTGGCACCCGACCTCGGCGCCTGAGATCGAGGCGTTTTCCTTGTACAGGATTCCGATCGCTGCGGCAGTCAACAGAAAGTCGGTGACGCCTTGGCTATTTGCCCCGGGGATGAAGCGCGTGTAGTAGTGAAGAACCGCCGGAACGATGCCGGCTGCACCGTTGGTCGGCGCTGTGACGACGCGCCCCCCGGCGGCGTTTTCTTCATTGACGGCCAGGGCGTAGAGGTTGATCCAATCCATGACTTGCAAGGGATCTTTCAGGGCCGCTTCGGGGTGCGTCGTGAGGCCTCGGTACATCTGCGCAGCGCGACGCTTGACCTTGAAGCCACCAGGCAGAGTGCCTTCGCTTGAGATCCCGCGTCGAACGCAGGCCTGCATGACGTCCCAAATGCGCAGAAGGCCTGCACGGACCTCGTCCTCGTCACGCCACGACAACTCGTTTCGCCACATGATTTGGGCGATCGTGAGGCCCGTTTCGGAGCATCGCCGGAGTAGCTCGTCGCCGCTCGAGAATGGATAAGGGAGCGAGTGCGGGTCAGGGACCAGCGCAGGTTGGCCCTGGACATCATGGCTGACCACGAACCCGCCGCCCACCGAGTAATAGCTCTTTTCAAGCAGGATGGAGCCTTCGCGGTCCGACGCCAAAAGCCGCATGCCATTGGGGTGAAACGGCAGAGCCTTGCGCAGAAATACAAGATCCTTGCTCTCATCGAAGGTGATCGGATGGGTGCCGAAGAGATGCAACGTGGCGCTCTGGCGTAGCTGCAGTAGCCGCGGCCCGATCGAGTCCGGATCAATGCGATCGGGCTCTTCGCCTTCAAGTCCAAGGAGTACCGCCTTGTCGCTGCCGTGGCCCTTGCCAGTTGCACCCAGCGAGCCATAAAGCTCGCAGCGAATCCGATACGTGGATTTGAGCTGGCCGCTCTCGCTCAATGCCAGAGCGAAGAGACGTGCTGCGCGCATCGGCCCGACGGTGTGCGAGCTGCTGGGCCCAATGCCGATCTTGAACAAGTCAAAGGCGCTGAGAGACATGGGGTGGCCTTCGTTGTTCAACCGTAGACAGGGAATGCGGTGGTCAATCGAGCCACGTCGGCGCGTACTCTGCCGATGTGCGATTCGCTCTCAGGAGCGTCAAGGAGGTCGGCGATCAGGTTGCCGACCGTGCGGGCTTCGCTTTCCTTGAATCCGCGCGTGGTCATCGCGGGAGAGCCAAGGCGAATGCCGCTTGTCACCATCGGCTTTTCCGGATCATTGGGAATTGCGTTTTTGTTGACCGTGATGTGCGCTCGGCTCAGCAGCGTCTCGGCCGCCTTCCCAGTCAGGCCTTTGGCGCGCAAGTCCACAAGCATCACATGGCTCTCGGTGCGACCTGAAACGATGCGCAAACCGCGCTGCACCAGCGTTTCAGCCAGCACGGCGGCGTTTTTCAAGACCTGTTGTTGGTAGATCGCGAACTCCGGTGCCAGCGCTTCCTTGAAGGCCACGGCTTTGGCGGCGATCACATGCATGAGAGGGCCGCCTTGAAGGCCAGGGAAAATCGCGCTATTGATGGCCTTCTCGAATTCCGGGCGCATGAGGATGATGCCCCCGCGCGGTCCGCGCAGGCTCTTGTGCGTGGTGCTGGTCACAATGTCCGCGTGGGGGATCGGGTTTGGATAGACACCTGCTGCGATCAGGCCGGCGTAATGGGCCATGTCCACCATCAGCAGTGCACCGACATCCCTTGCCACTTTGGCAAAGCGCTCGAAGTCAATCCGCAGCGCATAGGCCGAGGCGCCGGCAATAATGATTCGCGGATGACATTCGTGTGCCTTGCGTTCCATGGCCTCATAGTCGATCTCTTCCCGATCATTG
>DAIAZB010000139.1 GCA_027443745.1 Thiomonas sp.
GCAACTGCTCACCGGTTCGTTCTCGGACTACGCCATGCCGCGGGCTGACGACATGCCCCTGCTCCAGCTCGACACCATTTGCACGCCCTGCCTGCACAACCCACTGGGCACCAAGGGCTGCGGCGAGGCCGGCGCCATCGGTTCGCCGCCGGCGGTGATCAACGCCGTGCTTGATGCCCTCGCCCCCCTGGGCATCAAGGAATTCGACATGCCCGCCACGCCCTACCGTGTGTGGGACGCCATTCACGCCGCACAAGTCTGAGGAGACAGCATCATGTACGCCTTCAATCTGGAACGGGCATCGACCGCGGCCGATGCGCAGCGGTACGCCAGCGCCGGGGCCAAGCCACTGGCGGGCGGGCAAAGCCTGCTGGCCTCGATGAAGCTGCGACTGTCGCGCCCCGAGTCACTGGTCGACCTTGCCGGCATCGCCGATCTTGCCGGCATCCGCCGCGAGGGCGACGCTTTGCGCATCGGCGCGATGACACGCCATGCCGACGTCGCCGCCAGCGCCGAGGTGCGCTCGGCCCTGCCCGCGCTGGCCGACCTGGCCGCGCACATCGGCGACCGCCAGGTGCGCGCCATGGGCACCTTGGGCGGCTCGCTCGCCAACAACGATCCCAGCGCCTGCTACCCAAGCGCCTTGCTCGGACTCGGCGGCACGGTGCATACCACCCGACGGCAGATCGCCGCGGACGCCTTCTTCGTCAGTTTGTTCACCACCGCGCTTCAAGACGACGAGATCCTGACCGCCGTCAGTTTCCCCATCCCCAGGCGCGCCGCGTACATGAAGTTCAAACAACCCGCATCGCGCTTCGCGCTGATCGGCGTCTTCGTGGCACAGACCCCAGGCGGCGTGCGTGTGGCCGTGACTGGCGGCGGCAACGGCGTCTTTCGCCATGCCGCCCTGGAATCCGCACTCAACGCTAGCTACACCCCCGAAGCCGCAGCCAAGGTTGCCATGGACGACAGCGAGCTCAGTAGCGATCTGCACGGTTCAGCCGCCTACCGTGCCCACCTCATCGGCGTGATGACCCAGCGCGCCGTCGCCAAGTCCCTGGCGGGCTGAGCGTGAGCGCCTGGAAAATCGCATCCGATTCACCGGTCTGTGCTGCATGAGGCCCGCAACCCCGGCGGGCCTGGAGTGCGCGTGCGATGCTGACTGCACCCCTCACAAGCCATCATGACAAGCTCTCCTCCGGCCAGCATCGATGCCCTCATGGCGGCTTTGCAGACGGCTGGCTACTACGCCGACAGACGGCTGGCCACAGCCGTGTTCCTGGCTCTGCGGCTGCAACGCCCGCTGTTGCTGGAAGGCGAACCCGGTGTCGGCAAAACCGAACTGGCCAAGGCGCTGGCCACGGCGCTCGGCCGGGCGATCCTGCGACTGCAGTGCTACGACGGTCTCGAGCAACGCGAGGCGCTGTACGAGTGGAATTACGCCGCGCAGTTGTTGCACATGCGCGCTGCCGAGGGTCGCGCCGAAGCGGCGCAGATTGAACGCGAGGTCTACCAGGAGCGCTATCTCATCCACCGTCCGCTGCTGCAGGCGCTGCAGGCCCCGGAACCCGGAGTCGTCTTGCTCATCGACGAAATCGACCGTGCGGATGAGCCCTTCGAGGCCTTCTTGCTGGAATATCTGGGTGAATACCAAGTCAGCATTCCCGAACTGGGCACCGTCCGCGCCGTTGCCACGCCCGTGACCATCCTCACCAGCAACCGCACCCGCGAGCTGAACGATGCCATCAAGCGCCGCTGCCTGTACCACTGGCTGGACTACCCCGAGCGCGAGCGCGAGCTGGCCATCGTCCAGGCCCAGGTGCCACAGGCCCGCGCCGAGCTCTCTCGGCAAGTGGCCGCGTTCGTCGCGCGGCTGCGCAGCGCCCCGTTCGCCGGCAGCTTCCAGCGTGTCCCGGGGATTGCCGAGAGCGTGGAATGGGCCAAGGCTTTGGTCGCACTTGACACCCTCACGCTCGACCCCGAAGTGATCAGCGACACCGCCGGCATCCTGTTCAAGCAGCGCGAGGACGTGGCCGCACTCTCCCGCGACCTGGCCGCCGAGCTGCTGATTCCGGCCGACGCCGCCAACGCCCCAGTCGGCTGAAAACTCCGCCATGCAACTCGGAGATGCCCGCCATGGCAAATTCGCCGACAACCTTGCCGGGTTCGGACGCGCTTTGCGCCGTGTCGGCGTGCGCACGGACAGCGCGCGCATCGCTCTAGCCGGACAAGCAGCGGTGTTGGTCGGTGTGGATCAACGCATCGACCTGGGCGCCGCGCTGGAGACCGTGCTCGTCAGCCGCGAGCAAGACCGCCTGGTCTTCCGGGAGCTGTTCGACGCCTTCTTCCGCGACCCCAAGGTCGCCAGTCGATTGCTGGCGCAACTGCTGCCCAGCGCAGAAGGCCGGGCCGAGCCGTCCAAACGCCACCCCCGCGTTCGTGAAGCCCTGGCGCCGCGCCAGCCCCCCGCGGCCCAACGCCCCTCGGCCGATGACCAGGTGAACATCGACGCCTTCATGACCGCCAGCGCGGCGCAGCGCCTGCGGCACGCTGATTTCAACGCCCTGGGCGGGCAGGAATACCGACTCGTCGAGCGTCTGGCCCGTGATATCCCACTGCCCATTCCTTGCCTGCCTTCCCGCCGTACCGAACCCGACTGCCGCGGCTTTCGCGCCCATTGGCCAGGCGTGATGCGCAGCGCCGCTCGCACCGGCGGCGAGTGGATGGAACTGCCGCGACTGCGACGACAGCGCCAGCCGCTACCGCTGCTGGTGGTGGTGGATGTCTCCGGCTCGATGGAGCGCTACATCCGTTTGCTGCTCGCGTTTTTGCACGCATCGACCCGCACTCTGCGCCAGCGCGATGTGTTCGCCTTCGGCACGCGTCTCACCGACCTCACCGTGGCCTTCCGGCACGCCGATACCGACATCATGCTGGCCGACGTCAACACCCGCATCGCCGACTTTGCCGGCGGCAC
>DAIAZB010000140.1 GCA_027443745.1 Thiomonas sp.
CCACACCGCTTCGGGCGCGGGGTAGGGGAAGAGGGTCAATTTTCCGTTCAGTCTTGCGGGCAGCAGGGCTTCGAGGCGGCGGGCGAAGTCGGTGGCGATGGCCCAGTCGTCGCGCGCCGCGCCGGGGGCGGGCACGGCGGCGCGCACGCGGCTGATGCGGCGCTCGGAGTTGGTGACCGTGCCTTCCTTCTCGCCCCAGGTGGTGGCGGGCAGCAGCAGGTCGGCGTAGGGCACGGTGGCGGCGGTGGCGTAGGCCTCCTGCACCACGACGAACTCGACGCGCTCCAGCGCGCGGCGCACCATGTGCTGCTCGGGCAGCGACTGCGCCGGGTTGGTGCAGGCGATCCACAGCGCTTTCACCTCGCCGTCGGCCGCGGCCTGGAACAGCTCGATGGCGGTCTTGCCGCGCTTGGCCGGCACGTCGGCCAAGCCCCACAGCGCGGCCACTTCGGCGCGGTGCGCGGGGTTGGCCAGGTCGCGGTGGGCCGACAGCAGATTGGCCATGCCGCCCACTTCGCGCCCGCCCATGGCATTGGGCTGGCCGGTGAGCGAGAACGGCCCGGCGCCCGGCTTGCCGATCTGGCCACAGGCCAGGTGCAGGTTGATGAGCCCGGCGTTTTTCGCCGTGCCGCTGCTGGACTGGTTCAGCCCCTGGCAATACATGGACAGCGTGGGCTGGCGGGTTTGCGGCGTGGCGCCCGGTGCGCCGAGCGCGAACCAGCGCGCGGCCTGCGCGATGTCCTCGGCCTTGAGGCCGCAGAGGTTGGCGGCCACCGCCGGGCTCATGTCGCGCACCAGGTCGCGCAGCGTGGGGTAGCCGCTGGTGTGCGCGGCAATGTAGGCGGGGTCGATCAGGTCTTCCCACACCATGACGTGCAGCATGGCGTGGAACAGCGCCACGTCGGTTCCCGGCAGGAGTTGCAGGTGCAGGTCGGCGAGTTCGGCGGTTTCGGTGCGGCGCGGATCGACCACGACGATGCGCATCTCCGGCCGCCGCGCCTTGGCCTGCTCGATGCGGCGGAAGGCGATGGGGTGCGACCACGCGGCGTTGCTGCCGGCGAGAACCAGGCACGCGGCGTGGTCGATGTCCTCATACGCGCAGGGCGGGGCGTCGGCGCCGAGCGTGGCCTTGTAGCCGGCCACCGCGCTGCTCATGCACATGCGGGAATTGGTGTCGACGTTGTTCGTGCCGATCAGCCCCTTGGCCAGTTTGTTGAAGACGTAATAGTCCTCGGTCAGCATCTGCCCGGAAATGTAGAAGCCCACGCTGTCGGGGCCATGCGCGGTGATGAGCGCGGCGAAACGCCTTGCCGCGTGGTCCAGTGCCTGATCCCAGCGCACCGTGCTGCGCGGGGCGTCGCGCCGGGTGCGCAGCGCGGGCTGCAGCAGGCGCAACTGCGGCGCCAGCTCCGGCCGCGCGCTCAGGTGCAGGGTGCTGCCCTTGGTGCACAGGCGGCCGAAGTTGGCGGGGTGGTCGGGATCGCCGCGCACGCCGGTGATCGCGCCACCCTCGGACTCGATCAACACGCCGCAACCCACGCCGCAGTAGGGGCAGGTGGAGCGCGTCGTGCGCGGCGCATCGGTGTCAGCGCCTGCGGGCGCGATGGCGATGGAGCCGGCGGGGAGGTCGGCGGCGTTCATCGCGGGCAGAGACTCACGCCTCGGCGCAAGCCGCGCCGTCGCAGTGCGCAGTGCGCATCGCGGCGATGGGGGCCAGCAGTTCGTCGTGGCGCAGCCAGACCTGGCCGGCTTCCACCTTGACGCCGAAGGTCGGGGTGCAGCCTTCGTCGGGCTCGCGGGCGCGGCCGTCTTCGAGGCGGATGGTCCAGTTGTGCAGCGGGCAGGCCACGGCGTCGCCGAGCACGATGCCCTGGCTCAGCGGGCCGCCTTTGTGCGGGCAGCGGTCGAGCAGGGCGTAGACGCGGTCGGCCTCGGCGCGGAACACCGCGATCTCCACACCGTCGGGGCGGCGCACGCGGCGTGCGCCCAGCGCGGGGATGTCGGCCACGGCGCAGACGGCGGTCCAGGCCGCCGGGAGGTCGGGGGCGTTCACGCCGGTTCTCCCAGCGCCGCGGCCACCGGCACGATGGGAATGAACTGCCGCGCGTCCACCTGCGCCTTATCCAACTCGAACCACGGATCGGGCTCGCCTTGCAGGGCGAACTGCAGGCGCTCCCACAGCGCCACGCGGCCGGCGGCGTCGCCGAGCACGCGCTGTTTGACATAGTCCAGCCCGACGCGGGCGATGAAATGCACGGTGCGTTCCAGATACCAGCCCTCCTCGCGGTAAAGCTGGATGAAGGCGCCGGTGTATTCCAGCACTTCCTCCTGCGTCTTGAGCTTGACGAGAAATTGCGCCACCTCGGTCTTGATGCCGCCGTTGCCCGCCACATACATCTCCCAGCCGGAATCGACGCCGATGATGCCCACGTCCTTGATGCCGGCCTCGGCGCAGTTGCGCGGGCAGCCGCTGACCGCGAACTTCACCTTGTGCGG
>DAIAZB010000141.1 GCA_027443745.1 Thiomonas sp.
CGCATCCCCCATCGCTTCGAGCTTGCGCTGCCGGATCTCCTGATCGAACAATCCCAGCGGCCGAGAGGTCATCCGGCAAGCTCCGAATAGGTCACTTCACTTCGACAGCGGCAGCGTGGGGAGGTTTCGCAAACTGCTCTATTGGGCTTCCCGCCGCCGATGCGAAGCAGCAATGCCACAGCGATTGTGGCTGACAAACTCGTGCCGAACGCGACCACGATTGTGGTGAAGTCATGCATGGATGCATCCCTGACGGCTCAGACTCGCGAAGCCCGCGTTCTCGACCACCTTGCGGGACGCAGTATCTGTGCCGCCCAAAGAGGCAGCATGACCACGAGCGTCGGCACGACCAGGTGATTGCCGCAAACGCCCCGTAGCCAGAGCCAGGATGGCAGCAGACACGCCAGAAATAATGCGATCAGCGCGCTACCGAGATACGGAAGACCCTTGCCGGCACGGGAGCCCAAGATTGCGAGGACCATGGAAAAGACGGCGACGATCTCCACTGTTCCATGAACAGATGCAGGGGGCGAATGGGTGAAAAACCGGAATGACGTGACGACCAGCATCGTCATGTAGAGCAGAAGGAACAGGCCGGTGAGCCACCCCAGTCCTTTGTTGTTCACGGCCCGTACTCCTGTCGGATTGCCAATGCGTCCGTTACGTAGAGCACGCGCTGGTGAGGGCACGGGCAGGCCCGGCATCCAGCTGTTCGAGCACACTCGATGGACGTCCTGTATCACTCTCTCGCGATTTACAACGCCGCTGCAAGCGAACAACTTATACAGATGCGTAATCCACGCGCGCGTTATCGTCTATGTTTGAATGTCCCGAGCGGGTCAACTGCGCCACCCCGGAGAATGCGGCGCCAGCAGCCGCTGAGATCTCCCTCCCGATCTCAGAAACTCTGCACAGCAGTCGACTCGATCGCTCGGACGGATGATCCGCGTCCTTGCCGCGACGCAGCCCTCGACGCGCGTGCCGGTCGTGCTTGCCAGCGCGGGCGGCAGCGCGCCGCGGCCCTCATACCCCCTGCGCCACTGCATGGACCGCGCGCGCATTGTTTCGTTTTGGCGACACAACCCTGAAATCAGCGACATTCTTTGCGGGCTGAACAACACCGGAGTAGCTGTGCGCGATCGCGACGGCTGATCCGACCGCAATTCCGCGCCTGGGCGCGCCGCGATAGTGGGGAGTCGCACCATGAACAAGAACAATGCAGTGCGTCGATGGCTGGTCATGGCGGTTCTGGCGGTGGCGGCGGCGACCGGCGCCGTGCACGCCAAGGACAGCGCCGCGGTATCGCGGATGTGGTTGGCCGAGGTGACGCCGGCGCAGGATCAGGCTTTCCGCGAGGGTATCAAGACCTACATCGGATGCCTGCATCAGCACGGTGCCAAACAGACGGTGTGGGCATGGAGCGCGCAGACAGGCGATGTGGGGCGCTACGTTTTCGAGGTGGGGACCGGGACCTGGGCCGGCCTGGACTTCGTGGACCCAGCCGACAAGGATTGCGATCCCGTGTTCATCACCAACGTCCTGCCGCATAGCGGCAAGTGGATGAGTTGGGTCACCGAACGGATGCCCAAGCTCAGTCACATGGTCACGGACAGCAAGGCCGTTCCCGCTTTCGCCTACGTGTACAGCGTGCGCATCAAGCCCGGACACGGCCCGGCATTGATGGAAGCC
>DAIAZB010000142.1 GCA_027443745.1 Thiomonas sp.
GTGGATCAGCGGCGACGCGCTCACCCTGGCTGATTTTTCCATCGCCGCGCCGCTGGCCGACAGCGCCCGCGCCAGGCTGCCGGTGGGCGATCTCCAGCACGTGCAGCGCTGGTTCGCCGCCGTGCGCGCGCTCGAGGCGTGGACATCCACCGAGCCGCAAAGCCCGCGATGAGCGGCGCGGGCAGCGGGCACGCGCGAGGTCAGCGATCCACCTCTGTCCCCATCGGGCCGGGCTGCGTCAAGTGTGCGGCCACCAGCCCTCGATGCGCAGGCCGCTGTCGCGCTCGGCCCCTTCACGCGTGACCCGGCGCACGACGCGGCAGAACGTCCAGTCATGGCCTTCGGGGTCGCGGGCGCGATAGTTGCGGTCGCCCCAGAACTGGTCCGTCGGCTCCTGCACGATGATGGCGCCGGCGGCACGGGCATGCGTGCAGTGTGCATCCAGATCCTGCTCGAGCAGCACGTGCACCGATTGCGTGTTCTTGCCATCGAGGCCGGCGGGGCTGGCGGTGTGTTGGGCCCACTCGCCGCCGATCATCAGCACGCCGCTGCCGCAGCGCATTTCGGCATGGCCGAAGCGCCCCTCGCGGTCGGTGATGTACAGACTGCGCGCGAAGCCGAAGGCGCGCTCCAGCCAGGCCAGCGCGGCCAGCGGATCGCGGTAGTACACGGCGGGGGAGAACACCGGGCGATGAAAGGGATCTTGCATGATGCCTCCTTGGGATGGCGCAACCGCACGCGATTGCACAGTTATAGCGCCTGCCCGGCATCGTGCAAGGGCAGGTAGATGTCGGTGATGTCGTGTTCCGGGTCCGGCCCGAGCTTGGTCGTCACGTCGTGGAAGAACAGCGGGAAGTCGCGCGGCGTCTCGCCGCTTGCGGGCAGCCAGTCGCGGTACAGCGGGTAGATGGTTTCGCCCAGGCGGTCGCGTGGTCCCAGATGGCGCACGCGGGCGCAGCGGCCGGCGGGGATGGTTTTTTCCACCACGCCCTCGGGGTTGGCGGCGACGCTCTCGCCCGCGCCCAGTTCGCCGCAGATGTCGAAGCGGAAGTCCGCCGGTGGCGTGGTGTCGGGGTTGCTGTAGGGAATACCGAAGCTGCGGCACTGCGCCACCGGCGAGACGCCGCTGCGCTGGCGCCAGACGATGAAGACCTGCACGCTGCGCGGCAGCTCGCGGGTCGGGCCGCGATGTTCGAGCGCGGCGATGCGGGTGGCGGGAAACTGCACGATGTCGACTTGCATGATGACGCTCCAGATAAAGGTTGGAAACACGAAGGCCGCGTTCCAGGCCTGCCACAGCGGTTCGCGGCGGAAGACGGACGGGCTCTGGCCGAAGGCGCGTTTGAAGGCGCGGGCAAAGGCCTCGCCGCTGTCGAAGCCGGCCTGCAGCGCGATGTCGAGCACCGATTCCTGCGGCTCGGAAACCAGCCGGAAGGAGGCACGGCGCAGGCACATGCGCTGCACGTAGCGCGCGACGCTCAGCGTTCGTGCTCGCCCCAGCGCCAGCGCAGCGGCTCCCCTTTGCGCCAGCACACCGCCGTGAGCAGCACAGCCAGCACCAGGGCATAGGCGACGACCGCGGCGGTTCCCTGGCCGTGGCGCCGCAAGGCGAACGTGCCGCCGATCAGCAGCAGCACGAAGGCCAGCATGACGGCCCAGCCCTGCCAGGTGCAAGGCGTCCAGCCCAGGCCATAGCGCTTGGCGCGGAACCAGAGTTTCGGCGGCTCGGCTACAGGCATGGCCTGACGTGCCTCGATGATCGGCTGCAGCGTCGCTTCAGCGCCAGAGCGCAACAGCCGCCAGCGCCAAGGCCAGCAGCGCGAGTGCCAGCGTCAGCGCGAGGCTGCGGCGCTGGCGCCGCTGGGTTGCCGCCAGTTCCACGCCGGCCTGCTCCAGTGCCTTCAGCGCCTGCTGCAGTTGCACGGCCAGTTCGCGCACATGCTCGGCGTTGTCGGTCACGGCGGTCTGCAGTTCGGCCAGTTGCTGCTGGCTGGCGTCGGTGGCTTCCTTGGCCTGTTTGCGCTGGCCGAACACGGGCAGCGCAAGCTTGGCCAGCGATTCGACATAAGGCAGGGCGGTGTTGAGGGCGGTGAGCCAGGATGCGGGCATGGCGGTTCGGGGGCGTGGGTCGAGTGGGCGGGCGGCGTTCAACAGCGGCTCTGCATGGCGCTGGCGTGCCAGGGCTGGGCCATGATGGCGGTTCGGACCAGCGCGGGCCTCAACGCGCCAGCAGCGACGCGAAGCGCGCCAGGTCCACATTGCCGCCGCTGACGATGATGCCGATGCGCCGGCCCTGCAGGCCGAGCCGCTCCAGCTCGCGCCGCGCCGCGGCCAAGCCCAGGCAGCCGGTGGGCTCGACCACCAGCTTCATGCGTTCGGCGAAGAAGCGCAGCGCCTGCACCAGCTCGGCGTCGCTTGCGGTGAGGATGTCGGCCACCTCGCGGCGGATGATGGCGAAAGTGAGCTGCCCCAGATGCTGGGTCTGCGCGCCGTCGGCCAGAGTGTCTGGCGTGGCGATGTGCACGATGCTGCCGCTGCGCAGCGAGCGCTGGCCGTCGTTGCCCGCCTCGGGCTCGACGCCATAGACGCGGCAGCGGGGCGACAGCGCCCGCGCCGCCAGCAGCGAGCCGGCGAGCAGTCCGCCGCCGCCCAGCGGCACGAACAGCGCGTCGAGCTCGCCCGCGTCCTCCAGCAGCTCGAGCGCCGCCGTGCCCTGGCCGGCAAGGACATGCGGATGGTCGTAAGGCGGGATCAGGGTCATGCCCTGCTGCTGCGCCAGCTCGCGGCTGATCTGCTCGCGGTCTTCGGTGTAGCGGTCGTACAGCCTGACCGTGGCGCCGTAGCCGCGCGTGGCGGCGAGCTTGGCCGGAGGCGCGTCGCGCGGCATGACGATGGTGGCGGCAATGCCCAGCAGCCGCCCGGCCAGCGCCAGGGCCTGGGCATGGTTGCCCGAGGAAAACGCCACCACGCCCGCCTTGCGCTGCGCGGCGTCGAACTGCGCCAGCGCGTTGTATGCGCCGCGGAACTTGAAAGCGCCCATGCGCTGCAGGTTCTCGCATTTGAAAAACACCTCGGCGCCGAGCTGCGCATTGGCGGT
>DAIAZB010000143.1 GCA_027443745.1 Thiomonas sp.
CGCCATCACCGGCAGCAGGTTGAGGAAGGACGCGTCGGACTCGTCGGCCTCGACCACGATGTACTCGCCCTGTCCCAGTTTGGCATTGGCGCCGGCGCGGTTGAGCTTGCCGCCGATGACGAAGGTGGGATCGAGCCCGCCCTCGGCCAGGACGCTGGCGACCAGGCTGGTGGTGGTGGTCTTGCCATGCGTCCCGGCGATGGCAACGCCGCGCTTCAAGCGCATCAGCTCCGCCAGCATCACGGCGCGCGGCACCACCGGAATGTGGCGGGCGCGGGCGGCGCGCACTTCGGGATTGTCGGGGCCGACGGCGGTGGATACCACCACGGCGTCGGCCCCGGCGATGTGGCCGGCGTCGTGGCCAATGGCGACGCGCGCCCCCAGCGAGCGCAGGCGCAGCACCGTGGCGCCCTCGCCGAGATCGGTGCCACTCACGCCGTAGCCGAGGTTGAGCAAGACTTCGGCGATCCCGCTCATGCCGGCGCCGCCGATGCCGACGAAGTGAATTTGACGAATGGCGTGTTTCATGTCGGGTTCTCCAGCGCCTCGCATGCCGCGACGATGCGCTGCACGGCATCGCGCTTGGCGCGCCTGTGTGCCTGCTGCGCCATCGCCAACAGGCGCGGGCGGTCAAGGCCGCGCAGTTCGGCGGCGAGGCGCTCGGGTGTGAGTTCGGTTTGCTGGATCAGCAAGGCAGCCCCCGGCTCGGCCAGAAAACGGGCGTTGACGGTCTGGTGATCGTCCACCGCGTGCGGGAAGGGCACGAGCAGCGCGGCAACTCCGGCACAGGCGATTTCGCTCACGGTGGATGCGCCAGCGCGGCAGATGACCAGGTCGGCATCGGCGTAGGCCGCCGCCATGTCGTCGATGAACTCGCGGCAGTCGGCCTGCACCCCAAGCTGCGCATAGCGCTGTTGCAAACCCTGCAGATGGCCGCGGCCGCTCTGGTGCAGCACTTGCGGGCGCTCCGCCGCGTCGAGCAAGGCCAGTGCCTGGGGCACGCGTTCGTTCAACGCCATCGCCCCCAGGCTGCCACCCACCACCAGGATGCGCAGTGGTCCGCTGCGAGCGGCGTAGCGTTGCGACGGTGCGGGCAGGTCGCGGATGGACTGCCGCACCGGATTGCCGATCCATTCACCGGTCGGCAGGGTGTGCGGAAAGGCGGTGAGCACGCAGTCGGCCAGGCGCGCCAGCAGGCGATTGCTCATGCCGGCCACGGCGTTCTGCTCGTGCAGCACCAGCTTGGCGCCGGCCCAGTCGCTCATCAAGCCGCCGGGCACGGTGATGTAGCCGCCCATGCCCAGCACCACGCCCGGGCGAACACGGCGCAGCGCGCGCAGCGCCTGCCAGAAGGCACGCAGCAATTTCAGCGGCAGCAGCAATTGGGTCAACAGCCCCTTGCCACGCACGCCGCCGAAGTTCACCCACAGCATCGGGTAGCCCTGAGGTGGCACCAGCCGCGCCTCCATACTGGCGGGCGCCCCCATCCAGTGCACCTGCCAGCCGGCGGCGCGCAGCCCCTCGCCCACGGCCAAACCGGGGAAGATGTGGCCGCCCGTGCCGCCGGCCATGATGACGGCAATGCGTGTTGCCGTCATCGCTGACCTCCCCGCGTGAGCCGGTCCGTGGCGCAGCCTGACGGCTGTCCGTTCTGGCTTCGGCCTGACTGGCACAGCACGCCAACGGCACTGCTCCGAAACCGTGCGCGCATGCTCATATCTGCCCCCCTCGCATGAGCACGCGGTTTTCAAAATCCACGCGCAGCAAGATGGCCAGGGCCAGCAACGACATCAGCGTGGCCGAGCCGCCGTAA
>DAIAZB010000144.1 GCA_027443745.1 Thiomonas sp.
GGCCTCCACGCTTTTTGTCGCCGAGGCACAAGCCAAGCGCATGGGAGGAGGCAAAACCCTGGGGCGCCAAAACAGTGGATTGCTTCAGCGGCAACAGGCCACTCCAGCCCCTGCCGCGGCCCCACGGCAGTCAGTCGCGCCGACGGCAGCCAGCCCACGCCCTGCCAACCGTTGGGGCGGCCTGCTCGGTGGCTTGGCGGCAGGCATTGGGCTGGCGGCGTTGTTCCACGCGTTCGGCCTCGGCGCAGGTCTGGCCTCATTCGTCATGGCTCTTCTGATCGCTGGCTTGGCGGTGGTCGCCGGGATGTTCCTGCTGCGGCTGTCCCGCCGCTCTGGTGCCACGTCCACGCCACAACCCGCCGGAATGCCACGTGGTGCCTACGATGCTGCCCAGCTCGGGCCCGAGTCTTATCTACCGCCGCAGCGTTTCGAGGGGACGCAAACCCCGGCTGCGAACGCTACTGCGGTTCAGGGCGCGATTCCGGCAGACTTCGATCAACGCGCGTTCCTGAACAAGGCACGTGAGCATTACTACCAGTTGCAAAAAGCCTGGGATGCCGGCGACTTGCACGGCATCGAGTCCTACAGCACGCCTGAACTCTTCGCGCAACTCAAGTCCGAAATCGAACAGCGCGGGGGAGCGCAGAACCAGACCGATGTGGTGACCCTCGAAGCCGTGTTGCTTGATCTGCAAGAACTCGGCGGTGAATACCTTGCCAGTGTTGAATTCTCCGGACTCGTCCGCGAAGAGAGCTGGGGTGGCGCGCAGCCGGTACGCGAGGTCTGGAACCTGGTCAAGCCGGTTTCAGGCAACGGCGGGTGGCTGCTGGCGGGAATTCAACAACTGGGTTGAGTTGGTTTGTGGCCTCAGGCCGATTGCCCATCTGGCGACACGTTCCCCAGCCAGTTCAGGATTGGTGCCAGGGCTGATTTCTCGGTCACCGACCTGACTCCGGGGTGTGAGGCTTACGCCGGCCTGCACCCTAGGCCTTGTGCCTGAAAGGGCGACGGCGATGAATCGGAGCGGGAAGTCAGCCGAGGTTGGGGTCGCGGGAACCAGGCTCCTCGGCTATGGTTTCCTGTTTGGCGCCACGGCGTGCAAGGTCAGGCGGCGGTCGCGCCGCGCTGTTGGTGGCACAACAGTGGCATGCCGCTCAACGTCGTGCTGGCCCTGGCCCACTTCGACGCGCTGGGCCCCCGACTCGCCTGACCTCAAGCCCGCGCACCGCTCGGTGCGGACCCGCGCACCAGGTGCTGTGGCAAGGGCCCGGCTCGCATGAGCCGCCCTCCCTGCCGATGGAAGAAGATCGCGAGACCGACTCGGGCGGCATTGGGCGATGCCTGCTGCAGGGTTTGGCATGCATTGGCTCGGCCTCGACATGCCGTTGGAACACGACCTACTGCGCAACACTGGCCAGCCGCTCTGGGTTTACCGCAGGCTCCTCGTATGGTCGCCGTTGTCAATGATTGCATGTGAATGAGTTCAGATCGATCGGGTGATGCGCAGTGGCAAGGCGCGGCGATGAATCAATCTCGTATCCGTGGGTTGGGTACCACCGTTCATCGATTCGTCGC
>DAIAZB010000145.1 GCA_027443745.1 Thiomonas sp.
AGCCGTGTGGCACGACGGTTGGCGAACACGTACGCGTGATGCGGCTGCGCCGCGCCGAACCTGCCGATCACCTGGCCCAGCAGGCTGTCAATGCCTCCACGCAGGTCGCTGGCGCCGACCGCCAGCCAGACCGCCTCCACGCGGATCATGCCCTCACCCCAGCCAGGCACGCAGCCACAGCGCGCACTCGGTCGCCGCCGCCACCGGCCACTCGACCTGCACGCGCCTGCTGCCGACCTCGCACACGATGCGGGCGTGGGCGCCGCCCGCATGCATCGCCACCGGCATAGCGGCCTCGACGAACTTGACCGGCTGCCCTGCTGCGTCTGCGTCACCACCGGCCAGCTGCGCGCGCCACCGCGGCGCTTGCGCCGCCCAGCCTCGCAGTTGCCAGTACTCCATTCCACGCGCCTGCGCGTACGCCTGCAGCGTCATCCCGCTGCTCGCAGCCGCATCCAAAACCGCCAAACACTCCCGAACCTGTTCCGCGCTGTACTTGCGTCCGCTGCTCATCCTCACCCTCCGAAAGCCTCAGCTTCGCAGGGGCACCACCCTCACGCCAGATGGGTTCGCCGGACGCTTACGACCGAGGGCCGCACAGGTGACCAGCAGGACGCCTACGCGGTCGCTGCGTGGCTTCGCGATGCGGATGCGGATGGAAGGCTGTCGAAAGCCCTGAAGCCGGGCCTGACCGACTACGAGCAAGCCATGGCGGGGGTGGAAGGTTGGATCTTGGGGCTCTGGTAGGTCGTGTGCGTGGCCCGTCCGGTAGGCGGCAGCATGATTCGCAGCAAGGGGTCTGCGCGGGCGGGACGAAAGTTGGTTGCTCGGCCTTTGCTGCCTTTCACCTTGCCACTGCCAGAGGCGGCATTCCACCCGTTGCAGGCACCAGGAATAGCCGGGCCGGACATCGATCGCCTCCTCGCCGTGCTTCCATCGAGGGAATGCCGCTGAAGCCATAAGTACGGTAAAATTACGTACAAATTGCCCGTCCGGAGGACCTGCCATGGGAGCACCCCAGTCTCCACGCACGACGCGAGTCGAAGCCCGCATCGCGCCGGACGCTCTTGCGGTGGTGCGGCACGCCGCTGAATTGCAAGGGCGCAGCGTCAGCGACTTCCTGGTCACCGCCGCGCTTCGAGATGCGCAGCGCACGATCGAGGAGGCGCAGATCCTTCGGCTCTCGGTCGAGGAGCAGCGCCGATTTGTCGAACTCCTGTTGAATCCGTCGCCGCTGGCGCCGGCCATGGAGCGAGCTCTCGCGCAGCGCAAGCGCCTCATCGAAGGGGCGCAGTGACAGTTCGTTTTCGGGTCGAGGTCTTGGGGCCTGCACATCGCCGCAGCGATTTCTCCTGCGGGAACGAAGCACTCGATCGCTACCTTGCGCAGCAGGCCGGGCAGGACGTGCGTCGTCGGGTCAGCGTCTGCTACGTCGCGGTGGACGACGCCAGCGGCAGGGTCGCTGCGTATTACACGCTCGCCGCCGGAAGTGTGCTCTTGTCGGGGTTGCCGGAGGATCTGGCCAGGCGTCTACCCCGGTATCCGTCCGTGCCCATCGTCAGGCTTGGCCGCCTTGCGGTCGACCGCAGCTTTCAAGGCTGCAAACTCGGTGGGTCCCTGCTCGCTGATGCGGCGGTGCGTGCATTGCGTTCGGAAATCGGCGTGTTCGCGCTCGTGGTCGACGCCAAGGACGACGCTGCGGCTGCGTTCTACAGACACCATGGATTCCACGACCTGATGGGCAACGGCAAGCAGATGATCCTCGCGCTGAACGGTTTCTCGCCAGCGCCGCGCTGTTGATCGTCCGCTTTGTGCCTCCGGCTCGACCGGCCGCTTCTGGCCGGCGACGGACGCTGCTGAAAAAGGGCCCAGTGACCGCTTCGGCCGACGATCAGTCCGCTGTCGGGCGTCAGCAATCCGACGATGGCTTGAGCCCAAGAGCAGCAGTCCAATGAGCCGACGCCCGCGTTGGGTTCAGAACGAGTAGCTCAGACCGACGGATGCTGTCCAGCGTGGGAACAGCTGATAGCCCTGTAGCTTGCTGTAGGCCGGCTGTTGCATGAAGCCGTAGGCGGCAGCATGATCCGCAACCAGGGGGTCTGCGTGGGCGGACCATAAAAGGCGAAAGTCGGTTCGACCCGCGGGGGGGCGACGTAGACGCGGTCAACCGGGCGCTCGCGCGTCTGCTAGCCCCCTGGCAGCAGAGATGGTTGGAGGTGTCCCTGTCCGCGCATTTGTGCTAATGTGGGGATGTGGAAATTCGGGAGGTCCCATTGATGAGCCGCTTGACCATTGACATGACCAGCGAGCAGCACCGCACTCTGAAGGCGTCGGCGGCCTTGGAAGGCAAGACGATCAAGCAATACGCGCTTGAGCGACTGTTCCCGAGCGATGCGCAGGATGATCAGGCTTCGCAGGAGTTGAGAGCGCTTCTTCGCGAGCGCATCGCCGAGGGACTGGCCGGGAAGGTGTCCGCCAAGAGCGTTGGCGCACTGCTCGATGAGGAACTGGCCGAAGGCGGCAGCGTTTGAGCCGGCCCGGTTACATCCTGACGGCGTCGGCGGAAGCCGATTTGCGGAGCATCATTCGCTACACGCGCAAGGAATGGGGCGATGCACAGCTACGCCGCTATGTCGCAGCGCTGGAAAAGGGAATTTCCGGGCTTGCGGCCGGAGTTGGCGCGTTCAGGGACATGAGCGAGTCTTATCCGTCGCTTCGTATGGCCCACTGCGAACATCACTATGTGTTCTGCCTTCCGCGAGCGCATGCACCAGCATTGATTGTGGGGATTTTCCACGAACGCATGGACCTGATGGTGCGGCTCGCCAACCGGTTGGCGAAGTGACGTCAGCGCCGCCCATCGGGGTGCCTTTGCATGGCGACAAGGGTTTCGAAAAATGGCCATGAAGACAAGCGGTTGTGTCGACAATGAGTCACATCGTCGCGGTCCTGAACGAGATACGGCAACACGCAGTGGCTTGATCGCGCCTAATTAGCGGAGCATCCCACCGCGGCGACGCTCCGGAACGCACTTGCACGAACCGTACTTTTTATGGTACGTTAAAGCACGGTGAGGCATGAGCAGAGACGCCGTAAAGAAGACCACGCTGGTTTTCTATCGAGGTGCCAGCGGCAAGGAATCCGTTCGCGACTGGCTCAAGGGCCTTGACCGGGCCGACAGGCTGGCCGTCGGGCAGGACCTGATAGAAGACGCCGGACGACGAGTTGGCCATGGCACGCAAGCGCCAGACGGAGTTGAAGCCATGAGCAAGAAGCATCACGGATCGAGCCACGACAATTTCCTCAAGGACGAAGGTGTCTTCGAGGAAACCCAGACGCTTGCGGTCAAGGAAGTGGTGGTCTGGCAGCTGATCGAAGCCATGCAGCAGCGTTCGCTGACCAAGACGCAACTGGCAACCCTGCTCAAGACCAGCCGTTCGCAAGTCGATCGATTGCTCGACCCGACGCGCGATGTCACCCTCTCCACACTCCAGCGTGCCGCCGCCCTGGTTGGCCGCAAGGTGCAGATCGAGCTGGTGTGACGCCGTGAAGAATGACCGAACACACCTACGACAAACCGGGATCCGATTGACCGCGGTGAACATCCGATGAAAGCGCTACGGGGCGTCGCCACCTTGCGCAACCTGCGGGACCAGCCCCTGTGGCGTCTTATGGGCGCGACCAAGGCGCCTGTCGTCATCGCGTTGCTGCAGTCGATCTTCGCCGGCGGAGAGAAGGCCGTGCCAAGCTCGGTGGTGCATGAGCGACTTGCTCGCGATGTCGAATCGTTGCGCGACGCGGGCGAAGATCTCCCGCAAACCGCACGAGCCTATGTGGCAGAGTGGCTCAGCGAGGGCTGGCTGACGCGGCGCTTCCCCGCAGGCGCAGCGGAGGAGGAGTATGAACTCTCCGCTGAGACGCTGACCGCGCTGCGCTTCCTCGCGGGCCTCCTGAAGCCGCGCACGACCGCCACGGAGAGCCGTCTGTCAGTGGTGATTCAACAGCTGTCGCGACTTGCAGACGAGACGAACGCCAATCCGTCGCAGCGTCTGGCGGCACTTCATGCCGAGCGAGAGCGGATCGACCGTGCCATCGCCGAGGTGCAAAGCGGTGCCGTCAAGACCCTCTTGAGCGACCGTGCCATGGAACGCGCAAGGGAGATCATTGCGCTCGCGCAGGAGCTCGCGTCAGACTTCCGCAGCGTGCGCGACGAGTTCGAGCGACTCAACCGCGGGCTGCGTCAAAGCCTCATGGAGAACGAAGGAAGTCGTGGCGAGGTCCTCGAGCAGCTGTTCGCCGGGGTGGATCTCATCGGAGAGAGCGACGCCGGGCGTACCTTCCACGCGTTCTGGCGCTTGCTCACGGACCCTGAGCAGGCGGCAACGTTGCGGGAATCCCTGGATGACGTGACCAGCCGCCCGTTTGCCAGACAGCTCGAGTCGCAAGAGCGCAAGTTCCTGCTCGGGCTGACGGGAGCGCTGCTCGACGAGGGGCGAGGCGTCCACGATGTGCTGCAGCATTTCGCACGCAGCCTCAAGAGCTTCGTGCAGAGCCGGGAATTCCTCGAGCATCGACGTTTGCACGGCCTGCTCAAGGAGGCAACGCAGGCGGCACTTGATGCCAAACGCATCGTTCGCAGCAACGCACCCGTCGGCTTCGAGCTCATGCAGTCGAGCAGCCGTATTCGCTCTGTAGCTCAGTGGGCGTTGTACGACCCGGCGCAGCGGGTAGGCGATTCGTCGATGCAGGTCGCCGAGCCTTCCGAACTTGATCTGGAGGTCGTCAGCGATCTGGTGCGTCAATCCGAAATCGATTTCCGGACATTGCGACAGCATGTCCGCTGCGTGCTTGATCGCCAATCACAGGCCACCATTGCCCAGGTCCTCGACCAATTTCCTGCTGAGCAGGGACTCGGGAGCGTGGTTGGCTACGTTGCGCTTGGAGCCAAGCATGGTGAGGTGGCCAAAGGGTCTGAAGTCGTGGCCTGGCAAGGCGATGACGCGGTGCAACGGCGAGCACGCGTGCCCACCATTTTTTTTCTGAGGGAGCGCTATCTTGAACTCGTCGACTGATAGGGTCGAGCCGAGCGGATCCGAAGCCGGGAGCGAGCAGCCCGTCACCGCGGAGAGCGAGGCGGCGGCCACCTTTCTTGGCGATACCGGCACGCTCCCCATCGACACGCGCCGGGTTCTCGTCCAGCTTCTGCTGGGGCCCTCGGTGGACGCCAGGCGACAGTCGAAATTGTGGCCCGTGCTGTTGCGCGACGAATCCGTCATTCGCTCGCGCATGCACGACCTGTTCCTTGACCTGGTCATCGACCACGAGCAGCAGGTCGCCTTCACGCGCCAGGTGACGTCGGACGACATTGACGTTCCCATTCTGCTGCGCAAGGCGTCCTTGACCTTCCTCGAGACGACCTTGCTGCTGTTCCTGAGGCAGCGATTGACACAGGCGGACGCCCAGGGCGAGCGGGCTGTTGTCTCCTTGAGCGAGATGCGCGAACACATGACCGTGTTCGAGCGCGACGCCAATCCTGATCATGCACGGTTTGAGCGCCAGGTCAGCAACGCGGTGGAAAAAGCCAAGAAGCTGAGCCTGGTGCAGCGGATTCGGGGCTCCGATGAGCGTTACGAGGTCTCACCGACCCTGAAGCTGCTGTTTTCTGCCGAGGAAATACAAGGTCTGACGCGCAGCTACGCCCAGTTGATGCGCGCGCCCAGCGTGGTCGACGTCGGTGACGATCCCCCTCCGCTGGATGAGGAGTTTGACGACGGCGACCCCGCCGCCGAAGGGGAGGATGCCCTGTGAACCTCTTCACCCAGGTTTCGCTGCTGGACGGCGCGAGCGACCAGTTCAGGCTGACGCGCATCCAGACCTTCAACTGGGGCACGTTCTCGGGCGTCTTCGACTTTCCTATTCCACCCGAGGGCTATCTTTTCGTCGGGCCATCCGGGTCGGGCAAATCGACCATTCTGGACGCGCATGCGGCACTGATGACCCCGCCCAAATGGGTCGACTTCAACGTCGCGGCACGGGAAGCGGAGCGCCATGGCCGCGACCGTAGCGTCATGACGTACTTGCGGGGCGCCTGGGCCCAGCAGACCAGCGACGATGGCGAATACGCGTCGCAATACCTTCGCACCGGAACGACTTGGTCCGCCATCGCCGAAACCTACCGCGACGAGCAGGGCCACGTCGTGGTGCTTGCGCAGATCCTGTGGGTCAAGGGCAATTCGAACGCCACGGGAGATGCCAGGCGTCTGTACCTGACGCTTGAGCGCGACCTCGACGTCCAGGAACTCGAGTTCTTCGCCAAGAGCGAATTTGACACGCGCAGGTTCAAGCGTGAACTTACCGAGGCCCGGGTCCACACCGAATTCAGCGCCTACCAGGAGCGCTTTCGCCGCCTGCTTGGCATCGACAACGAGCGCGCGCTGCGGCTGTTGCACAAGACGCAGTCGGCCAAGAACCTCGGGGACCTGAACGTCTTTCTGCGTGACTTCATGCTCGACGAGCCCGAGACCTTTGCCATCGCGGAAAGCCTGGTCAGCGAATTCGGCGAGCTCAACGAGGCGCACCAGGAGGTGGTGGCCGCGCGCAGGCAGATCGAGGTGCTCGGACCCGCGCGGCAAGCGCATCTGGAGCGCGACCGGGAATCCACGGCGCGCAATCAGCGGCTCGCCTTGCAGACGGCGATGGATCAGTACCGCGAGCATCGCCGCTGGAATCTGATCGAGGACCGGATCGCGGCGCGTGAAGTCGACAGGAAGGCGTCGGAACAGGAAGGTCTGCGTCTCGCCACGATCGTTGCTGACGCGTTCGAGAAACTGGAGGATTTGCGGCGCCAGAACATGAACATGGGCGCGGAGGTCCTGGACCGGCTCACGCAGGACATCCAGGATGCTGAGGGGCTCAAGCCGGGTCGTATCGCCAGGCGCGATCAGGCACAGGCGGCTTGCGCCGTGATGGACTGGGCGTTGCCTGATGACGTCGCGGGATTCGTCCGGCTGGTCGAGTCGGCCAGGCAGCACGTGTTGAAAGCACGCGAGAGCAAAACCGACATCGAGCGGCGCAAGGACGACATCAAGGAACAACGACGTCAAGCGACCGAAGCGTTCAGGGCGACCGTTGCGGAGGTCGAGGCCCTGGAGCGACAGCGCTCCAATCTGCCGGCCAGGTTGGTGGCCTTGCGCGAGCAGATGGCCCGGGATCTGTCGATCCCTGAGGAGCAGTTGCCCTTTGCCGGCGAGCTGATCGAGGTTCGGCCCGAGGCCGCCGACTGGGCTGGCGCGATCGAGCGTGTCCTGGGTGGCTTTGCCCGCTCCATCCTGGTTGACGACAGGCATTACCCGGGGGTCTCAGCCTACATCAACGATCAGACCCTCCGTGAGCGCCTGGTCTACTTCCGCACCATTGCGCAGTCGGTCACGCGCTCGCCAGGGCCCGACTCGCTGGTGCGCAAGGTGAATGTCGCCCCCGGAGCTTTTGGCGAGTGGGTCCGCGAGGAGTTGAAGCACTCCTTCGATCTCGAGTGCACGTCCACGCTGCAGGCGTTCCGCAACGCGTCGCGCGCCGTGACCCGGGAGGGCCAGGTCAAGCACAACACGATGCGGCACGAGAAGAACGACCGCTTCTCGGTGAATGACCGCAGCCAGTGGGTGCTGGGCTTCGACAACAAGGCCAAGCTCGAGCTCTACAAGGGCAAGGCGCAGGCGCTCGGTGACCGTCTCGGCCAGCTCGAAGTGGAGCTGCGCAAGATCGATGAGGAAGAAAATGCCCAGCAGGAACGAGTGCTTCACTGCCAGACGCTCTCGAATCTGAGCTGGAACGATGTCGACGTCGGGTCGCTGTTGACGCGCATCGCCGACCTGACCGATCGGCTCGCCAAGGAGCGTGCGGCGCGGCCCGACCTCGCGGTGCTGGATGCGCGCCTGAAGGCCCAGGAGGCCGAGTACCTCGCCGCGAGCGGCAAAAAGAGCGACGAGGACGCGCGAGGGCGGCAGATCGACGCGGAGATCGTCGGCCTGCGCGACAAGCTGGCCGTTGTCGCTCGGCTTTGGCCCGGATCGGACCAGGCTCCTGTGTACGCCGACGCCATCGCTGCGCGATACGCGGCAACGGGCAAGGAGCTGAGCCTGGAAAACCTGGACCAACTGACGAACATGGTCGAGCGCGGTCTCAGTCAGGAATTGCGCAACCTGGACGTGAAGTTGGTCGAACTGCGCAACACCATCGAACGATGTTTCTCGGAGTTCAATCGACAGTGGCCCGCCGTTGCGGGTGGCCTGGATGCGACGCTGGCCAGCGCCGAGGACTATCTGGCGAAGCTCAAGCGCCTGGAAGACGACAACCTCCCCGCTTACGAGGACCGCTTCTTCCGGCTGCTGCGCGAGCAAAGCGACCAGAACCTGACGCTGCTGTCGACGAAGCTTGACGAGGAGCGGTCGGCGATACGAGCGCGGATGGAACTGGTCAACGAGAGCCTGAGAACGGCTCCGTTCAATCCTGGCACGCACCTAATTATCGAGACCACGGACAAGTCCCTCGACGTCGTTCGACAGTTCCGCGCCAGCATGCGGGAGTCGCTCAGCCACTCGTTCTCGGATGATCGCGAGCAGGCCGAGGAGCGGTTCAAGGCCTTGGCCGCGCTGGTCAAACGGCTTGCCAGCCAGGAGACGGCCGACAGGAACTGGCGCAGCCTGGTGCTCGATGTCCGCCAGCACGTCGAGTTCGTCGCGCGCGAACTCGACGAAGACGATCTCGAGGTGGAGGTGTATCGCAGTGGCGCCGGCAAGTCGGGCGGGCAGCGCCAGAAGCTGGCGGCAACCTGCCTGGCCGCGGCATTGCGCTACCAACTCGGCGGCCAGGATCGGACGCTTCCGCGCTACTCGACCGTCGTACTCGACGAAGCGTTCGACAAGGCCGATGCCGAGTTCACGGCGATGGCGATGAACATTTTCAAGACCTTCGGGTTCCAGATGATCGTGGCCACGCCCCTCAAGTCGGTGATGACGCTGGAGCCGTTCATCGGCGGCGCATGTTTTGTCCACATCAAGGATCGCAAGAAGTCCGCCGTGATCCCCATCGAATATGACGGAGCCACTCGCCGGCTGAAGCTGGCTGCAGACGTTCGCGATGCCGAAGAAACTCCAATCTCCTGACGCGATCCGCGCTTTGCTCGTTCGCCGCTTCGGCAACCAGCATCAGGGCTGGTTGAGGGGTGAAGGATCCTGGCCGCTGCGCTTCGCGCTTGGGGTGCCGTCGGAGCGGGATATCGCCGCCGATCCGGCGGCGGTCAGGGGCTGGGCCGCTGCCTGGCAGGCCTGGACGGGGCCTGGCGAAGTCGCGTTCGAAGAGCGGCAATTTGCCCGCCTGGGAAGACAACGCCTGCCCGTCGCATTGTCGTTCGTGGCGGCTGCCGAAGTCGCTGCTGCCGCGGGCCAGGCCGGACGCTGGGGCATGGCGACAAGGCGCTACCAGCAAATGCTCGAACGCTGGCCGGTGCTGGGTGACGGCACGGCACTGGCCTCGAAATTCGATGTGCTGGCCGACTATTCCGCAGAGGACTTCGAGCGGCTGCTGGCCCTGTTGAGCTGGCTGGACGCCCATCCGGCATCCGGGCTTTATATCCGGCAGCTCCCGGTCGCGGGGCTTGATACCAAGTGGCTCGAGAAGCGGGTCGGGCTGGTTTCGGGGCTTCTTCGCACGCTGCGTGGCATGGACGAAGAACTGCGCGACTTCCACGCGCTCAGTGGCCTGCGCAAGCCTGCGCATCGCGTTCGCGTGAGGCTCCTTTGCCACTCGCTTCGGCACGAGGTTGGTGGCTTGTGCGACATCGAGGCGCCGCTGGATGAGCTGTCTATGCTCCCGATCAGGCCCAAGGCGGCCATCGTCGTCGAGAACCGGGAAACGGGCCTCGCGCTTCCGGACTTCCCGGGCACCGTGGCCATCATGGGTCTGGGTCACGCGGTGAGCGCCCTGAGCGCGCTGCCGTGGCTCGCTGAGGCGCAAGTCGTGTACTGGGGCGACATCGACACCCACGGCTTTGCCATCCTCGACCGAGCGCGTCGGGCCCTGCCGCGACTCCAATCGGTGCTGATGGATCAACAGACGCTGCTGGCGCATCGACCGCTCTGGGTCGAAGAGCCTACCCAGCATCCGAACGCGCTCCTCGAGGCGCTGACTGCCGAGGAGCGAGCCGTCTTCGGCAACCTGCGTGCCAAAACCTGGGGGCAAAACGTCCGACTCGAGCAAGAACGGATCCTCTGGCGCGATGCGATCGTCGCTTTGGCAATGGCGCTCAATTTCGAGGCCGATGTCAACCGGGGGACTTGATGGCAGGTTGGAGACACCCACTTAACTTGACAAAGAGCGATCCACAGCGCCAGACTGAAGCAGTCCCTGCAGGCCCTTGGTTGGACGCAGAAGGACCTCGCCGCCGAGCTCGGCGTGACGCCCCAGGCCGTGACCAACTGGATCAAGGGCGTCGACTTCCCTCGGCCCGACAAGCTACTCAAGCTCGCGACGACCTTGAGGCTGGGTTTCGGCGATCCGGTCCTCAGCCCAGCGCAGGGCCAGCCGATCGTCGCTTTCCGGAAAGAGGCTGGCGCCAAGACGACCGACGCGCACATCCTCAAGGCAGCGGGCATGGGCTCGCTGCTGACGGCGCTCGTTCCCTTCCTTCCCGACCTCCGTTCGCTTCGGGCGCAGATTTCGGCACCCACGACGCAGTACGACGCGCTGTCCGCCAAGAGCGTTGGCGCACTGCTCGATGAGGAACTGGCCGAAGGCGGCAGCGTTTGAGCCGGCCCGGTTACATCCTGACGGCGTCGGCGGACGACCCTGAGCGGCTCCTCGCCGTGCTGGATCGGATGCCCGGAACCGGACAGGCGACCACACCTGGCCGGGTCGCAATGGTGATCATCCATCGCCTGTTCGTGCTTTGGTCAGAAGTTGAGCGCCGCTGACCTTGGCGGCAACTTTGTCAAAGGTCCACAACGGCTGCTCGCCCGCCTGCGTCGCCAGCGCAATGTGCAGGCAGTCGGCAAAGTCGGCCGTGCTTTCACGAAACAGTTGGAGTGCGACCTCGAGAGCACGCTCCGATTCCAAGGTCAGCTCGGTTGCCGAAAACAAACTCGAAAGCGCCTGCAGGATGTCGCCTTTGGCGAATTCGAAGTTGGAGCGCAACACCCACTCAAGCTCCAGAACGACCGTTACGGGTACGAACAGCGACAAGCCCTCGTCCAGGCAGCGGCCGATGAGTCGCTTCGCCGCAGCGAATTGCGCTCGGTCGTCCTGGACAAGGTAACGGACCAGGACATTGGTGTCGAGCGCTGGCATCAACGCCAGGGATTCATGTCTTCGATGGTGATGCGCTTGCCCTTCGGGGCCTTCAGCATGCCAGCCATATCGCGGATGGATTGGGTCTTGGCGCGCACGATGATGGTTCCGTCGGGCATGGCCGACCACACCAAGCGCGTCCCCGGCTTGGCATGCATGACCGCCCGTATGTCTGCCGGCACGGTGGTCTGCCCTTTGGCCGTGATGGTGGATTCCGCCATGACGTCTCCTTACAATCCGACCCACTGTAATGCGCCCGGCGCGGCATGTCCACAGGACTTCGGAGGAAGCCGGAATGGCAACGTTGATATCGCATCCGACGCCCGGCGCTTGGACACGCCGCTCATGCCCGTGGCCTTGACCAGGGCGTCCACGGAGCGCGCGGGGATGCCCTGCACGTAGGCTTCCTGGATCACGGCGGTGAGCGTCTTCTCGGCGGTGCGCCGCGGCTCCAGGAACTCGGGGAAGCAGCTCCCCTGGCGCAGCTTGGGGATCTTGAGACTGCGCTGGCTGGGCCGCGCCGCCTGTGCTACAAGTGAGAGGCGCTGGGCCACAACGCTGGCCAGCATGGTCATCCGATCAACCATTTCCAGGGATCCGCCACCATGTCTATTCGCATCAACGACACCGCCCCCGATTTCACTGCAGATTCCACTGCCGGCCAGGTCAAGCTGCACGAGTGGATCGGCAACGGTTATGCCATCCTGTTCTCGCACCCGAAGGACTTCACCCCGGTTTGCACGACCGAGTTCGGTGCCGTCGCCCAACTCGCCCCCGAGTTCGCCAAGCGCAACACCAAGGTGATGGGCGTCTCGGTCGACAATGTCGAAGAGCACAGGAAGTGGAAGCGCGACATCGAGCATTTCGCCGGCGCGCCGGCGGACTTCCCGATCATCGACGATACCTCGCTGCACGTGTCCAAGCTGTACGACATGCTGCCGGCCGACGCCTATCTGCCTGATGGCCGCACACCGGCGCACAGCGCAACCGTGCGCACGGTCTTCATCATCGGCCCGGACAAGAAGGTGCGCCTGACCATGTCGTATCCGATGTCGGTGGGGCGCAATTTCGCCGAGATCCTGCGCGCGCTCGACGCCGTGCAGGCGACCGACGGTGTGCCGATCGCCACGCCGGCGAACTGGGTACCCGGGCAGGACGTGATCGTCGCATTGAGCCTGAACGACGCGCAGGCCAAGGAAAAATTCGGTGCGATCGACGTCAAGCTGCCGTACCTGCGTTTCGCCAAGGCGCCAAGGAAGTAAGCGCCTGCGCCTATACGGCCTGGCCGGTGCAGGTGCAGGTCACGCCCTGGCCAAGCGTACGCAGAGTGTCCAATCAAGGGCGCATAGGCCACCCGCAGGGTCGAGAACGGCGCTAGCGTGAACGCTCACATCTCCACGTAGTTCGGGCCACCGCCGCCCTTGACGAACTCGTACACCCCGGCCGGGCAGAAGCGCTGCTCCGGCCCGCCGAACACGTCCAGGTTGACCTTGATCGCCCCCTCGGGGTCGCGCAGGCGCAGGTGCGCCGGCGCAGGGTCCAGGGCACGACCCCGACCCCAAGGCGCGGCAACAGTCACGGCTCGACGCCGGTCATCAGCGCGCCGATCAGGTTGCCCTTCTTGAACCACGATCGATCTCGGCGTCGCAGAGCTCGAGCAGATCCACGATGCGACCGGGCATCACCGCGATACCCACTCAACGACGCCGAGTCCCACGCAGCGTGGACCATGCGCAGTTTGCCGAACAGGCGCAGCACGACGACGATCAGCAGCAGCTTCCGTCGAGCGTCGGCAAGTCGCAGGCGTATCGCCATTTGCGGTTAATCAACACTCGCGCACATTCGCCGCCTTTACCATCACGGCGCAAACGGCCGCCATTGAGCGTCGGCGCATCGCGAGCCTGCCGCACCACGCACCCGGTCCGCCGTTACCCACGGGCTGCGTCAGCGCAGGCAGGGGCGGGACGCGGCAACGTTCGATGATCATTCGCGAATTCTGGTGATCGCCCGCTTCACATACAGCCCTTGCCCGTGAAGACCTTACGCCTCCTGCTGATCGTGCTGCTCGCGCTGACCGAGTCGGTGCGCGCGTGGGGCGTGCAGACGATGGTGACGGGAGCGATGTTCGGCGTGCCGTGCGCGGGTACGGCGCGGGCCGCCGCGCCGACGCCGCCGATGGCGGGCGCACACGATGACTGCGCGCAGGCGATGCGCATGTCCGGAGCGGGCCACGCGGCCCCCGCCGGCGGCGCCGCGTCGCGCCAGCACCGGGCCTGCCCGCTGTGCAGCGTCGTTACCGCGACGCCACCGGGCGCGGTCGCGCTGCTTCAGCCGGCGCTGCGCCAGACCGTCCTCAGGCACGGTCTGATGCTGTTCCACAGCACCGTACCCGAGACGCTGGACCGACCTCCGCGGCGTTCGATCTGATCCGCGCGGGCAGCGCCCCGCGAGCCGCCATGCCGCGCGCCACCGCGCGCGGCAACGCGCATTCACCTCATCCGGTACCCGTCCGCGCGCCGCGTCGCGCGGCGCTGGGCGCCGCTTGAGCACCGATCGTCGAACCCTGAGGATTTCCGCCATGAACACCCCTGCAACCTTGCGCACCCTGGCCCGCGCCATGCTCCTCGCCGCCGCCGCGGGCACCAGCCTGGCCCACGCGTCCAGCATGGACATGAACACCGCGATGAGCGCGGCCGCCGGCAGCGGCGTCGTGCGCGCGATCGACGCCGGCCACGGCACCGTCACGCTCGACGCCGGCCCGATCGCGTCGATCGGCATGGCCGCGATGACCATGCCCTACCCCGTGCACAGCAAGGCCTTGCTGCGCGGACTGCGCGTCGGCGAGAAGGTCAGCTTCACGCTCGCGATGCACGGCGAAGCGATGCAGATCGATTCGATCAAGCCGGCCGCGGCACGCTGATCCGACCCCGGGGCGCGGCGCCCGCCGCCGCGCCCCTTCCCCTGGAGACACCATGTCCCGACGCATTCACCGCCTGCTCGCGCAGTGCGCACTGTGCGGGCTCGGCACCGGCGCGCTGGCGCCGGCGTTCGCCGCCGACGCGCTGACGCTCGAGCAGGCCGCCGGCATCGCCGCGCGCCGCGTCGCGCGGCGCTGGGCGCCGCTTGAGCACCGATCGTC
>DAIAZB010000146.1 GCA_027443745.1 Thiomonas sp.
GACCAGGGGCGCAGCGCCTTGCGCCTGAGCGCCAGCTACGAACTGTTGCTGACCCAGCGCGTGGTGTTGCAGCCGCAGATCGAGCTCAACGCCTACGGCAAGGACGATCCGGCGCGCGGAATCGGCAGCGGCCTGTCCGACGCCACCGCCGGGCTGCGCCTGCGCTACGACATCTCTCGCCAGTTCTCGCCCTACATCGGCGTGGAGTGGAGCGGGCGCTTCGGGCGCACCGGCGACTACGCGCAGGCGGCCGGCGAGCGCCGCGACACCACCGACCTGGTCGCCGGTGTGCATTTCTGGTTCTGATGTTCCTTCAACCCACCTTCTGGATGCACTGCATGTTCAAGATCAAGAATGTTCTGGTGACCCTGGCACTTGGCGGCCTTTGCGCCAGCGCCTGGGCCACACCCGCCGCAGCGCCGATGGCCTCGATGCCGGGCATGGGCTCCATGCCGGGAATGGCCTCCATGCCCGCAATGGCGTCCAAGCCCCAGGGGCAGACGATGCCGACACCCGCGGATCCCGGGAACCCGGCGAGCGTGGGAGGTCCGGGCGCAGCTTCCGCCGTGAGCCAAACGATCCGCATCCTGGCCGATGACAAGATGCGCTTTTCGCCCGACGTGGTGCATGTCAAGCCGGGTGAGACGGTGCGCATCGTTGTCGTCAACCAGGGCCAGACGCGCCATGAACTCACCATCGGCGTCCAGTCTGAGCTCGTGGAGCACGCGAAGATGATGGCCGCGATGCCGGACATGCCCAACGGAGAGGAGCCCAACATGGTGGCCGTTGCGCCGCAAGGCCGAGGCGAGTTGATCTGGCGCTTCGGTCAGCCCGGCACGGTGCCGTTCGCCTGCACCATGCCCGGGCACATGCAGCAGGGCATGATTGGGCGCTTCATCGTCGACTGAGCCGTGCGGGCCGGGCAGCCGGGCGGCGCGCCGCCCGGGCGACGGGTCCGATGGCTCACTATTGCATCAGGCGATCCAGGAGCGTGCGCATTGCCGCCGAGTCATAGTCGCGTCCGCCAATGGCCTGCGCGACGATGCGCCCCTGCTTGTCGATCAGATAGGTCGACGGAATACCCATCACGCCGAAGGCGTGGGCAGCCTGGCTCTTGTTGTCGAGCAGCACCGGGAAGGTCGGCGAAGGCGATAGTTGGCCCATGTAGGCGAAAACGTTGTCGACGCTTTCACCCTGGTCCAGCGCAAGCACCACGAAGGGCTTGCCCTTCATCGACGCGTAGAGCCTTTCGATGGAGGGCATCTCGGCACGGCACGGTGGGCACCAGGTGGCCCAGAAGTTCACCAACACGACCTTGCCGCGGTATTGGGCCAGACTCTGGGTCTTGCCGTCGATGTCCTTGAGCGAGAAGGCGGGCGCCGGACGCGCTGGATGGACTGGGGTCAGGAGCGGCTGTGCAGCATGTGCCGAAACCGTCGCACCGGCCAGCGCGATGTAGATGGACATCGCGATGCCTTTCAGGCGCATACGGTGGCTGCTAGCGCGGCGCGCACTGGACGCCGTAGACGGTTGCATCGTGCTCGTGATCATCTTGTTTCCACTGGTAGGTCAGGTTGAAACGGCTGCCGGCCGGCAGGTCCACGGTCGTGAATCCCTGGGCCCAGTCGCCGGGATGCAGGGTCTGCTGGGGCGGCAGGATGGACCAGTCGGAGTTGAGCCCGAAGGCTTTCCAGCGTGCCAGCCAATCCGTTTTGGTGATCAGGCGGTGCTGCTTGCCGTCCGCGGTCACGGCGCGCCAGCGGCTCACGTCGTAGCTCACCGAATGCCGCGCCGAATTCCGGATGGTCGTGCCGAACACGCACACGGCGGCGATTTCGTGCACCGCCCCTGCCGGGTAACCCATGCTCTCGAAAAACGCCTGCGCCTGCTCGCCGTCCAGCGGCGTCAGTTGCACACTGAACACTTGGCCCTGACTCGACCATGCCTGCGTGGAGCTACCGGCAGCTGCCGCGGTGGCGGCCACGCTCAGGCCCACCAGCGCGGCCAGGATGAGGCGTAGGAGTCGACTTTGCATAGTTCAGTGTCCGTCAGCCACGACAAGCGTGGCAAGGTTGTTCGAGCTGTGCCACGATTCGATCCGGATCGTCGCCCACGCCCCGAGAAAAATGCAAGCAAGGCCCAGTGCCGAGCCCAGCGACAGCGCGGACAAACCGCTGAGTCCATGGCCGACGGTGCAGCCCAAGCCCAGCACGGCGCCGGCTCCGG
>DAIAZB010000147.1 GCA_027443745.1 Thiomonas sp.
CGTCGTGTCCTGCCAGGCACGTCCATTGGGTCCCGGGATTTTTGCGCCGTTCAGCGTCTTGGCAATGGCAATCGGGCTCGCGCCCTCTGCCGCCATCGTGAAAATCCGGCGGACGACCGCCGCTTCGGCCTCGTTGATCGCTCGTTCGCCGCGGATCGGCTCGCCCTTGTGGTCGGTGCGGCGGACCACGTCATAGCCATAGGCACGTCCGCCGGCGGACAAGCCCGCTTCGACCCGGCCGAGCAGCCCGCGATGCGTCTTCTGGGCCAGATCCTTCAGGGCCAGCGCGTTCATCGTGCCCTTGAGGCCGATATGCATCTCGTTGATCTCGCCCTCGGCGATCGTCACGATCGAAACACCGGCAAAGCGCAGGCGCTTGTAGAGAGCGGCAATGTCCTCCTGGTCGCGGGAAAGCCGGTCCAGCGCCTCGGCCAGCACCACGTCGAACCGGCGCCGGCCGGCGTCCTCCATCAGTGCCTGAATGCCGGGACGGAGCATCGACGCACCCGAGATCGCTCGGTCCGAGTAGCTCTCCACCACCGTCCAGCCCTCGCGCTCACCCCGCGCCCGGCAGATCCGCAGCTGGTCCTCCACCGACGCATCACTCTGCAAGTCAGTGGAATACCTCGCATACAAGGCTACTCGCACAGCCATCACCCGACTCCAAAGCTCATTGTGGAATAGCGAAACCTACCACGCCAACGTCGCCGTGAAATCCAAAATATAGCCATCCCACGCGGAACCGGCGGGTCACAATCGCAAGCGAACGCCCCCGGCTCCCGGCGGAACGGCGGATACCGGCCCTTGCAAGAGCTTGAACAGCATGTCGGCACAGTCCGGGATGGGCCGGATGCGGATTCCGGAGAATTCGCCGGAGACTGCCCTTCCGCTATTGAGCCAGCGCTGATGACAGAGGGAAGACCCCGGGCCGTCGGAGGCAGGCGGGATGAACCCGAACTCCGGGTTCACTTCGGCAATGCCCCTGCGGTTCACGGCTCCGGGGAGTTGCTTTAAGAACCCCCGACAATTCCGGCTACCGAGGACCCATGATTCGTCTGGATAATATCAGCAAGCAGAACGGCACCCGCCTGATTTTTGTCGAGGCGTCGGCTGCCTTGCAGCGGGGTGAGAAGATTGGCCTTGTTGGCCCCAATGGTGCCGGGAAGTCCACGCTGTTTCGCATGATCAGCGGTCAGGAGCCTCCCGACGAGGGCAACATCCTCATCGATCGCGGCATCAGCATTGGCTTGTTCAGCCAGGATGTCGGCGAGATGGCGGACCGCAGCGCCGTGGCCGAGGTGATCGTAGGTGCCGGGCCAGTGAGCGAGGTGGGCGAGGAGCTGGCAAAGCTGGAAGCCGCTCTGGCCGATCCCGACAAGGCTGACCAGTTGGACGCCATCCTGGAACGCTATGGCGAGGTCCAGGCGCGCTTTGAGGAGCTGGGCGGCTACGCGCTGGAGGGCAAGGCGCGCGAGGTGCTCGACGGCCTCGGCTTCAGCCAGGAGATGATGGACGGCGACGTGGGCCTGCTCTCTGGCGGCTGGAAGATGCGCGTGGCACTCGCGCGAATTCTGCTCATGCGCCCGGACGTGATGCTGCTGGACGAGCCGAGCAACCATCTGGACCTGGAGAGCCTCATCTGGCTTGAGCAATTCCTCGCCGGTTACGACGGCGCGCTGATGATGACATCGCACGACCGCGAATTCATGAACCGCATCATCAACAAGGTCATCGAGATCGACGGTGGCAATCTCACCAGCTTCTCCGGCGACTATGAGTTCTACGCCCGCCAGAGCGCCCTGAATGAGAGGCACCAGCAGGCGCAGTTCGAGCGCCAGCAGGCGACGCTCGCCAAGGAGATCGCGTTCATCGAGCGTTTCAAGGCCCGTGCCTCGCACGCCGCGCAAGTGCAGAGCCGAGTGAAGAAACTGGACAAGATCGACCGCGTGGAGCCACCCAAGCAGCGCCAGGCCATCGCCTTCGAGTTCCGCCCAGCCCCGCGCTCGGGTGATGACGTAGCCAAACTGCGTGGCGTCTCCAAGCGCTATGGCAGCAAGGTGATCTATGACGGGCTCGAATTGCTGATCCGCCGCAAGGAGCGCTGCTGCGTGCTCGGCGTGAATGGTGCGGGCAAATCCACGCTGCTGAAGCTGGTAACCGGCAACACTTCACCCGATACCGGCACGGTGACGCTGGGGGGCAGCGTGAAGATGGGTTACTTCGCCCAGCACGCCATGGACCAGCTGGACGGCGACGCCACAATCTTCGCAACACTCGACGCTGCCTTCCCGCATGCGGGCCAGGGTAGCCTG
>DAIAZB010000148.1 GCA_027443745.1 Thiomonas sp.
ACCACCGACTGATGGAACCCCTGGGCTATATCCCTCCCGCAGAAGCTGAGGCAAACTACTGGAGGCAACAAGCCACTCAGGTCACCACGATGGCGGCCTGACTTAAACCAAACAGCCTCCACGAAACCTGGGGCGGTTCAAGAGCGCCGTTTCGCGGGCGCGGGAAGCTGACGCTCGGGAGGTTGGCGCTGTGTGCGGCCGCTGGCAGCAGCAGAGCGGTCGTGGCCGCAAGCCATGTGCAATGGCAGTTCCGGCCGATCAGCAGCCGCTACTGCTGAGACCGAGCACTGGCGCCGGGTTGCGAAACCGGATTCCGTTGGGGGCAAACACCGTCCAATCCCGAAGCCCTTTATTTGGTCGCCCGCCGCAGGTCATTCCAGTCCGTGCGCACACGCGACACCCCAGCATGGATCCTGCCACGCACCAGCCATGCAAGGTTGCCGAGGAAGGGCCGCGCCATGCGCCACAACTCGGGGGAGAGAATCACCCACAGCCGCCATTGCTTGCGGAACAGCAGCAGCACAGCGCCCGCGCCCATGATGCCCATCCAGATGTCTATCGGGCCGTTGCCCGGCCCCAGCGCCAGATGGAACACCCAGGCGGCAATGAAGAACGGCAGCAGCAGAATCAGCGTGCCCAGGGTGTTGCGAAAGTAAGACCAATAGAGCTTGAGGGGGTGCATCGTGACTCTCCGATTCAACGGTGTGCCGTGGCGTCTGAGAGCACTTTCGCCACCCACTTGTTCATGCTCTGCCCCGCACGCGCAGCAGCCTTGGCCGCCGCAGCATGAATGCTGGGGTCGATCCGCAGCATCAATTTGCCGGACGAAGGCTTTTCAGGAGCCTGTTCCAGCTTCATGCAGGCGTCGATGTAGTCATCGATCGCCTCATGAAATGCCGCCTCGAACGCGGCCACAGACTCCCCGTGAAAGCCGATGATGTCGGCGATGTCCAGCACGCGCCCAACCAGGATTTTGTCATCCGGGTCATAGGTCATGCTGGCGGCGTAGCCCTTGTAAGTCATCACGTTGTTCATGGGGTCACTCCAATCTTTTCCAGATACTCCCGCGCCAATCTGACGCGGTATTTCAAGGCTTCTTTCTGCGGGTGAGGCCGATGGAAGTAGGCACGCAGCCCGTCTTTCTCGAACGTCACGGATGATCCACTTCCCTCGATGACCCGGCACCCGGCGGCCACAAGCAACGCCTCGATGCGCGCCCACTCCAGATTACCGTTGACCGGGCTGGAGAAGATGGCTTCGAGCGTCTTGCGTTGCTTGCTGTTCATTGGTTGATGATAGCACATGTAGATTGCAACTGAAATAATTACGCAATCACTTTGCCCGCCGCTCCCTGGCATATCCGTGTGTCCACACAACACCGGAGCTTCGCCGTGCGCCGCTCATCCTTTCTTGCCCCTGTCGCTTTTGTCTTCCGGCGCCGCGTGCTGTCCGTCCTGCTCCCCGCGCTGGCCGGATTCGCCTGGACGCTCTCGGGCAAGCCCTATGGCGTCGTCCTGTCGCCGCTGCTGATCGTCGGCGTCGCATTGGCCGATGGGCCGCCGTGGCGCTTCCTGGCGGCTCTGGCGTACTTTGCTGTCGGCGGTTACTGTCTGCCCGCCGAGGTGCAGAACTTCTATGGTTCGGGCTGGCTCGTTAGTGTCGGCCTGTGGGCGCTGTCGAGCGCGCTGCTGGCTGCGCCCTGGGCGTGGGCATCGCGCGGCTGGCGCGTCATCGTGGTGCTGCTCATCGAGGCGCTGCCGCCGCTTGGATTCTTCGGCTGGCTGTCGCCGCTGGCGTTCGCCGGTGTGGCGTATCCGGGCCTGGGCGTTGGCGGTCTGCTGTTGGGCATGGGTTTGTTGTGGGCGGTTGCAGTGCTGGCCCGGCCAGACGCCTGCTTGCGCGATCTGGGCTGGGCGATGTCCGGCGCGGTGGCTCTGTCAGTGGCGGCGCTATGGGCCAATGCTGTCTATAGTCCGCCCGATGCACCTGCGGGCTGGATCGGGGTGAACACGCATGCCGACCGGGAAACCGATGACGTCATGGCCGAAGTCGCGCGCAACCAGCGGTGGATCGATCAGGCTGCGGCTGCGGTCCGCGAAGAAAGCGCAGGGGCAAAGAAAAGCGTGCGCCGGGGCCTGGTCGTCGTTCTGCCCGAAGATGTGGCAGGCACCTGGGGGCCGGGCACGGCGGCGCAGATGCAAGCCGCGATGCGTCCGGGCGATGTGTGGCTGGTCGGCGCGTCGGTGCTTGGGGCGCCGCATTGGGATGGCCGTTATCTGAATGCCGTGGTGGGCCTGGGGTGTGATGGCGATGCGGTGCTGTTCGCGTCCCCTGTACCCGTGCCCGGCGGGATGTGGAAGCCGTGGGCCGGGGAGAAGTCCTACACGGCTGCGCACTGGTGGGAGCCGGTGCGGACCATCGCCGGGGTGCGCACCTGGGCGTCCATCTGCTATGACCAAGGCTTGGCCTGGCCGTGGCTCCAGGCGCTTGTGCAGCGGCCTGCCGTGGTGCTGCGGGCGTCGAACTATTGGTATGAGCCTGTGGGGGCCGTGGCGCCCCGCGTGGCGGCGGCCACGACGGCGGCGTGGGCAAGGCTTATGGACACGGCGGTGGTGACGGCGGTGAACCGGAGTGCGGCTTTTACGACTCAATAAAACTCTGGCCCGACAAGGCCCTCGATGGCTGCCGACCGGGTTTCGTAGCGCCACGCCTCGGCATCGCCGTGCAGCTCGGACCACGGCGTCGCGTTGTAGTTGACCAGCGCCCGGCGAAAGACCTGCTGCATGGCACCGAGTGCGGCGGCGATGGTGACGTGGCGCTCGAACAGCACCGGCTGCGGCTGCTCGCGCTCCCAGGCGGCAACCAGGAAATGCGGGTCTTTCAGCATCGGCTCGCGCAGGTAGACGAACAGGCCCAGTTCCTGCGCCGTCGGCTCGCGTGACGCCATCATTT
>DAIAZB010000149.1 GCA_027443745.1 Thiomonas sp.
GTCCAGGCTCAGGCCGCCGATGCCTTGCGCTACGTGCGCGAAAGTCCGCTCGACGCCATGCTCGGCCATGCCCTCGGCCAGGCGCAGGCCAGCGGCCCGGTGCAGCTCGATCTGGCGTTGCAATTGCCCTTGCATGACATGAAGCAGGCCAGCGTCAGCGGCCAGCTCCGGCTGCAGGGCGACCAGGTGGATTACCTGCCCAGCCTGCCGCCTTTCGATGGCGTTCGCGGGCATGTGAACTTCACCGGCAGCGGCTTCAAGCTGCAGCTCACGGCACAGAACTTCCTCGGCGGGCCGCTGCAGTTGAGCGGAGGCCAGGACAGTGGCCAGGCGCTGGCTCTCGTCGCCAACGTGACCGCCACGTCGCAAGCCTTGCAGACCGCGCCACGGCTGGCGCAATGGTCCGACCTGCTGCGCCATCTGCAGGGGCAGGCGCGCTACAGCGCCCAGATCCAGGTGGCGCACACCGCGCAGGGTTTGCAACCACTGGTGCAACTGCAAAGCAGCCTGATGGGCATGGCCATCGACCTGCCGCCTCCGTTGGGCAAGCCGGCCGATGCGACCGACACGCTCCAGTTCAGCCAGAGCACCGACTCGGCCACCGTTGCAGCGGCAGCGACGGACACGCTGCAGAGCCTCTGGCGCATCGACCTCGGCGGCGATCTGCGCGCGCGCTTCGTGCGCAACATCACGCCACAGGGCGCCGTGTTGCAGAGCGGCGGCATCGCCCTCGGCCCGCAGGCTGAGTTGGCGCAGCCCGCCAGCGGGGTCCAGGCCAGCGTGGTGCTGCCGCTGCTGGATGTGGATGCCTGGCAGCGGGCCCTTGCCACCTCGGGCAGCGCGCAAGCGGCCTTCAGCGGCCAGGTCACGGGCGCCGATGTGTCGGCCTACCTGCCGCAAACCCTGGCCCTGCGGGTGGGCCGCCTGACCGTGTCCGGCCGCGTGTTCGACAACGTGGTGCTGGGCGCCACACGCAGCGGCTCGCTGTGGCAGGCGAACCTTGCCAGCCGGCAGGTCGCGGGCGCGGTGGCCTGGCAGATGGGCCAGGGCGACACGCCCGGCAGCATCACCGCCCGTCTCACGCACTTGAGCCTGCCGAAGAACGACGATCCGGACGTCGAGCGCATGCTCGAGCATCAGCCGCGCACGATGCCGGCGCTGAACGTGGTGGCCGACAACGTCGATCTCCACGGCCACGCCTTCAGCCGGCTGGAAGTGCAGGCCACCAACCGCGACCAGGGCGGCGTGAGGGAATGGCGTCTCGACCGCTTCGCGCTCGACTCACCCGACGCCACACTCACCGGTGTGGGCGATTGGACCGCGGTCGGCGCGGCCAGCGCGACGTCGGCCGCGGGCAGTCTGGCGCCGCGACGCACGTCCATTGGCTTCAAGCTCACGATGCAGGATGCCGGCGCCTTGCTGGCGCGGCTGGGCAAGCCGGGCCTTCTCAAGGGCGGCAAGGGCACGATGCAGGGCACGGTGAGCTGGCTGGGGTCGCCCCTCTCGCCCGATTACCCAACCCTGTCGGGCCAGTTCAGTCTCGAACTCGGCAAGGGTCAGTTCCTCAAGGCCGACCCCGGCATCGCCAAGCTGCTGGGCGTTCTCAGCCTGCAAAGCCTGCCGCGCCGGCTGCTGTTCAACTTCAGCGACGTGTTCGAGTCCGGCTTCGTCTTCGACAAGGTGGGTGCCGACGTGCAGGTGCAGGACGGCATCGCCACCACCCACGACTTCAAGATGAGCGGCGTGCCCGCCACCGTGTTCATCGACGGCAGCGCCAACCTCGCGCAGGAGACCCAGAACCTCTATGTGGTCGTCGTGCCCGAGATCAACGCCGGTTCGGCCTCGCTGGCTTATGCCTTGATCAATCCCGCCATCGGCCTGGGCACCTTCGTCGCCCAGCTGATTGCGCGCAAGCCCCTGATGAAGGCCTTCACCTACGGCTACCGCATCACCGGCACCTGGGCCAAGCCCGATGTGCACGAGGTCGACGGCGACAAGGACAATCACGCCGTACCCGGCGCGCCACCTGCAGCCGCCAGTGCGGCGGCGCGCGCAGCGTCCCCCTGACGCCGCACGCGCGACGCCCCGGCAACACTTCAAACGCAGTTTCGAACCAGGAACACACCATGCAGATCGCCTCCATCCAGATGGTCTCGTCCACCCAGGTCGACACCAACCTCCAGCGCGCCGACGCCCTCATCCAGGAAGCCGCGCGGCGCGGCGCGCAACTCGCCGTGCTGCCCGAATACTTCTGCCTCATGGGCGCCCACGAGACCGACAAGGTGCGGCTGCGCGAACAGCCCGGCAGCGGCCCCATCCAGCACTTCTTGCGGGACGCCGCGCAGCGCCATGGCCTGTGGCTGGCTGGCGGTTCCATGCCCCTGACCTGCCCCGACCCCGGGCGCGTGCTCAACACCACCCTGGTGTTCAACCCGCAGGGCCAGCAAGCCGCGCGCTACGACAAGATGCATCTGTTCGCCTTCGAGCGCGGCACCGAGCGCTACGCCGAAGCCGACAGCATCGCCCCCGGCAGCGAAACCGTCGCCTTCGACTGCAACGGCCTGCGCGTCGGCCTGTCCATCTGCTACGACCTACGCTTCCCGGAGTTGTACCGCCAGCTTTCCGCCCCCGCGGGAGCCGTCCACCCTTGCGACGTTTTCCTCGTGCCATCCGCGTTCACCCACACCACCGGCGAAAAACACTGGGAAGTGCTGCTGCGCGCCCGCGCCATCGAAAACCTGGCCTATGTCGTGGCCAGTGCCCAGGGCGGGCGGCACGACAACGGCCGCCGCACCTGGGGCCACAGCATGATCATCGACCCCTGGGGCGAGGTGCTCGCCATGCAGGCCGAGGGCGAGGGCGTAGTGCTTGCCGCCATCGATCCGGCACGCCTCGCCGAAGTCCGCACCAGCCTGCCCGCACTGCGCCACCAGCGCATCAACTGAGGCGGCAGTCGAGGCGCCGAACCGTGCCGTGAGCTCTGTTCCCAGGGCTCGGCGTGCCGCAAGACCAACGTTCAGAGTGGCCCGAATCGGCCCATGCTGATCAGGAGGATGACCGCGGACGGCCTCGATCAACCGGCGCCGCAGGCTATGCGAGGCGTCCCGGCGGGCCGGCCGTGGTGCGAAGCGTCGCCGCCGGAAGGCCTGCTGTGGGTGCGATCTGACGGGCGACGCGGCGACGCGCCGCCGCCGAGGGTTGCCCGCCTCAGTGCCAGCCGAACACCATACGGCGCTGCAGGTGTTGCCGCAGGGGCGGCAGCAGGGTGAGGGTGGCGAGGGCGGCGGCGCGCAAGGGGGCGGCGCCGGCGGCCTGCCAGGTGAGGAGAGCGGCGCGCGTCAAGGTAGTTGTCGCGTGAGTCACGCAGCTTTTTGCTGAGTATGTTGATCGCCGGAAGCCATGTTGACGACTGCATCGCGCTCGGGATTGAGAGTGACCACACCGATGTGCGACCAGTCCCGGG
>DAIAZB010000150.1 GCA_027443745.1 Thiomonas sp.
AAGGGTGCCACCATCGATCTCGGCGACGACATCGAAGGCTATCTGCGCGCCTCCGAAATCTCCCGCGACCGCGTCGAAGATGCTCGAAACTTGCTGAAAGAAGGCGACCAGGTTTCGGCCCTGGTCATCAACATCGACCGCAAGAACCGCAGCATCCAGCTCTCGGTCAAAGCCAAAGACAGCGTGGACCAACAAGAGGTCATGAGCCGTCTGGCCAGCGAACAGCGCGAAGCCACGGGCACGACCAATCTGGGCGCCCTGCTGCGCGCGAAGCTCGACAATCAGCAACAAGAGTAAATGGGCTTGGAAATAGCGCCCGCCGGCCGCAAGCCAGGCGGGCGCTTTTTTTCAGTGGACTGTTGAAGTGACGCATTCAAGAAGCCTGACGACATCGACTCTTTCCATTCATCTGCTCTAACTTCAACTCGCGCCATGACTCGCTCCGATTTGGTGGACTTACTTGCCGAGCGCTTTGCTCAACTGACCCATCGCGACGCCGAGCTCGCCGTGAAGACAATCCTCGATGCGCTATCCGATGCGCTGGAAAACAGCCACCGTGTCGAGATCCGCGGCTTCGGCAGTTTTTCCGTCAGCCATCGCCCCGCGCGCATCGGCCGCAACCCGCGCTCAGGCGAACAAGTCGTCGTACCGGAAAAACGCATGCCCCATTTCAAACCCGGCAAGTCGTTACGCCTGCTGGTCGACCAGCCCGAGGCCGCAGCCTCGACGCCTACCACCAGCCTCGAACCGAACGCATGAGGCAGCGCGCAGCCGGTTCATGCCACGTCTGCAGGGGCAGATCAAGCCCAGCAACCAATGATCGCGGCGGCACAACGCAATGCTCACCTCGGTCCGTCGTCACCACCATACCCTCTGTGCACGCCGCCTAAAATGCGCGCAGTTGCGCATTGCACGCGCAGTTTTTCGAACTCCTTCCCATGCGCGCCCTCAACTGGTTCGTCCGACTGATTCTGTTCCTGCTGCTGTTCGGCCTGGCACTGAATAACCTGGAGCCCACGGTTCTGCACTTGCTGTTCGGCACGCAATGGACCGCTCCGCTGTTCGTGTTGTTGTTGGCAGCGTTCACATTGGGCGCTGTGCTCGGAGCCCTGGCCATGCTGCCGGGATGGATGCGCGCGCGTCGCGCCCAGGTTGCCCGAACGCCTGGCGGCACCATGCCGGCGCCGCAGACCCAGGAGCAAGTACCCATCCGGTCTGTGCCCACCGCCATCGACGGAAGCACGCCTGATGGAGTTTGAGCTTTGGTGGCTGCTCGCGCTGCCCATCACCTTCGGGTTGGGCTGGTTGGGTTCCAGGCTGGATCTGCGTCAGTGGAAACGCGAGAGCGAGTTCAAGCGCGATGCCCCCCTGTCCTATTTCCGCGGCTTGAATTTCCTCCTCACCGAGCAGCAGGACAAAGCGATCGACGCTTTCATCGAGGCCGTCACCGCCGACCCTAACACGGTGGATTTGCACTTTGCGCTCGGCAACCTGTTCCGCCGGCGCGGCGAGTATGAACGCGCCGTGCGCGTGCACCAGAATCTGCTGTCGCGCAACGACCTTCCTGCCGCCGAGCGGCAGCGCGCCCAGGTCGCGCTTGCGCAGGATTTTTTCAAGGCAGGTCTGCTCGACCGTGCCGAGGCTGTCTACACCACGCTGGCCGCGTCGCCCTACAAGTCGGAGGCACTGGCGGCTTTGCTGCAAATTCACGAACGTACCAAGGAATGGCCGCGTGCCATCGATATCGCCGGTCAACTCGAACGCCTGGGCGCTGGCAGTTATGGTCGGCAGATTGCGCATTACTGCTGCGAACTCGGCCTGCAACGCCAGCAGTCGGGTGACCTCGAGGGCATGCGGGAGGCGCTGGAACAGGCGGTGCTGGCGCAGCCTCAGGCGGTGCGGCCTTGGCAATTGCGGGCCGCCACCGCTCTGCAACAAGATCAACCTGCGCAGGCGCTCGAGCATTTGCGCCACATTGCGCAAATGCAGCCCGATTTCACCGCCCTCGTTGCTCTCGACGCGGCGCGTTTGTTCCTGCAACTGGGCCAGGCCGATGCCGGTCGCGCCTGGTTGCTGGCCCAATTGCAGGACTATCCCGCCATCGACGTGCTGGATGCCGTACTTCTGCTCGAAGCGGACGCCAGCGAACGCTATCACCTGGCGCTTGCGTATTTGCAGACCCACAAAAGCCTGCTGGCTGCGCGCCGCGTGCTCGAACAGTCCAACACGGCCTTGTCGCCCGAACCGGCACGGCTGGCGCTGGCGCAGGCGGTGGAAGGGGCACTCAAAACCCGGCAGCGCTACCGTTGTGCCGCCTGCGGCTTTGAGGCGCGCAATTACACCTGGCATTGCCCGGCCTGCCAAGGCTGGGAAACGTATCCGCCGCGCCGTACGGAAGAACTCCAACTCATCACGCCATGAACGCTGATCAACTCGCCAAGGCTCGGGTGCTCGTCGTCGGCGACGTCATGCTCGACCGCTACTGGTTCAGTGCGGTGGAGCGCATCTCCCCAGAGGCCCCCGTCCCGGTCGCGCTGGTGCAACGCGAGGAAGACCGCATGGGCGGTGCCGCCAACGTGGCGCTCAATGCCGCCAGTCTCGGAGCCCAGACCACGCTGCTCTCGGTGGTGGGCTCGGACGACGCCGGCCGACGTCTGGCCCATCTCGTCACCGACTCCTCCATCCGCAGCGCGATGCGCCAAGTCCTGGGACTCAGGACCACGATGAAACTGCGCGTGGTCTCGCGCCAGCAGCAACTCATCCGCATGGATTTCGAGTCCAAGCCCGACCACGAGGTGCTGCTCGACCTGATGGACCGCTACGAGCAAGAGCTCGACCTTCACGACGTGGTGCTGTTGTCCGACTACGGCAAGGGCGGGCTCACCCATGTGGTGCGCATGCTCGAGATGGCGCGGCTGCGCGGCAAGCCGGTGCTGGTCGATCCGAAGGGACGCGACTACTCGCGCTACAGGGGCGCCATGCTCATCACCCCCAATCGCGCCGAATTCGCCCTAGCCACCGGCGACTGGCAAAGCGAGGATGAACTGCAACAGCATGCCGACGAGTTGCGCTCTGCGCTCAGGTTGCAGGCCGTGCTCGTCACGCGAGCCGAAGACGGCATGAGCTTGTTCACCGACGCCGGCCACCTGCACGTGCAGGCTGCGGCCAAGGAGGTGTTCGATGTCTCGGGCGCAGGCGACACCGTCATTGCGACCCTGGCCGTGATGCTCGGCGCCGGGAGCAGCATGGAAGACGCGGTGCGCACCGCCAACCGCGCCGCTGGCATCGTCGTCGGCAAGCTGGGGACTGCCAGCGTCACACCCGCCGAACTCTGGCCGCATCCCTGAACATGCCCCGCTGAATCCCATTCACATGTCTGAGTGCGCTCGCAGCGGCGCATCCACAAGCGCACGCACACGCTCCACCATGACCCAGCACATCATCGTCACCGGCGCCGCCGGTTTCATCGGCAGCAACATCGTGCGCGGGCTGAATGCTCGCGGCATCACCGACATCATCGCGGTCGACAACCTCACCCAGGCCGACAAATTCCACAACCTGGTGGACCTGCGCATCAGCGACTACATCGACAAGACCGCGTTCTACGAGGCCTTCGCCCAGGGCCGGTTCGGCCATGTCGACGCCGTGTTCCACGAAGGCGCCTGCTCCGACACCATGGAGCACGACGGCCGCTACATGCTCGACAACAACTACGCCGCCAGCAA
>DAIAZB010000151.1 GCA_027443745.1 Thiomonas sp.
TGGCCGTTGAGCTGCGCGCCTCGGCCTTCGGTGGCGCTGAAGGTTTCGTCGCGCATCACGTCCACCACCACGCCCAGGCGCACGCGCGCGCCCTGCACCCAGGCGAGCGAGGGACCGAAGCAGGGCAGGCCGGCGGCGAAGTTGCTGGTGCCGTCGAGCGGGTCGAGCACCCAGAGACCAGGGCCGTTGGGTGATGCTGCCTCCACGGACATCAGGCGCTGCTGCTCTTCGACGGTCATCTCTTCGCCCAGCAGGGGAATGTGCGGCCACAGCGCTGCCAATTCACGCTGCAGGCGGCGCTGCATGGCGAGGTCGGCGTCGGTGACCCAGGTGCCGTCGGCCTTGAGGCGGGCGGCGGGATTCCGGGCACGGGGCACAATTTCGCTGCGCGCCGCAGCGCGGACCAATGCGGCGACGCCGGCGATGTCGGGGGGATGGGCTGGTGCAGGCATCGGCATGCGGGAAACCGGGTTCAAGGCACGAGGATGGTGGGCGCAGCCGGGGCGGCGGTTTGTGGCCAGTCGAGGCTGTAATGCAGGCCGCGGCTTTCGTGGCGCAACTGGGCCGAGCGAACGATGAGCTCGGCGACTTGCAGCAGGTTGCGCAATTCCAGCAAGTCGCGGGTGACGCGAAAATTGGCGTAGAACTCGTCCACCTCGGATTGCAGCAGGTGAATGCGATGGGCGGCGCGCTCCAGCCGTTTGTCGGTGCGGACGATGCCGACGTAGTTCCACATGAGTCGGCGCAGTTCGTCCCAATTGTGGGCGATGACAACCAGTTCGTCGGCGTCGCTCACGCGGCTTTCGTCCCACGGACGCGGGGCCAGCAGGGCCGGCTGCTCGGCCTCGCCAATGGCCTGCGCCGCCGCGGTGCCGAACACCACGCATTCCAGCAGCGAGTTGCTGGCGAGTCGGTTGGCGCCGTGCAGGCCGGTATAAGCCACTTCGCCCACGGCGTAGAGGCCCGGAAGGTCGGCGCGGCCAGCCAGATCGGTGAGCACGCCGCCGCAGGTGAAGTGCACCGCCGGCACCACGGGAATGGGTTCGCGTGCGATGTCGATGCCCAGGTCCAGGCAGCGTTGATGGATGGTGGGGAAGTGCTGGCGAATGAAGGCTTCGCCCTTGTGGGTGATGTCGAGATCGACACAGTCGAGCCCGTGCTTTTTCATCTCGAAGTCGATGGCGCGCGCCACCACGTCGCGCGGCGCAAGCTCGGCGCGTGCATCGTGCGCCGGCATGAAGCGGGTACCGTCGGGGAGTTTGAGCAGCCCGCCTTCGCCGCGCAGCGCCTCGGAGATGAGGAAGCTCTTGGCCTTGGGGTGGTAGAGGCAGGTGGGGTGGAATTGGATGAACTCCATGTTCGCCACGCGGCAGCCGGCGCGCCAGGCCATGGCCAGGCCGTCGCCGCTGGCGGTGTCGGGGTTGGTGGTGTAGCGGTAGACCTTGCCCGCGCCGCCCGTGGCCAGGACGGTATGCGCGGCGGGGTAGGTTTCCACGCGGTTGCTGGTGGTGTTGAGGGCGTAGGCGCCCCAGCAGCGGCGCGGGCCGACCATGTCCATGTGGCGGTTGGTGATGAGGTCCACGGCGACATGGTTTTCCAGCAGGGTGATGCGCGGATGCGCCCGCGCCCGCGCCAGCAGGGTGCGCTGGATGGCGGCGCCGGTGGCATCGGCCACATGGGCAATGCGGCGCTGGCTGTGGCCGCCCTCGCGTGTGAGGTGCAGGTCGCCATGCTCGGTGTCGAAGGGCACGCCTTGCCCGCGCAGCCAGGCGATGGCGGCGGGGCCGTGCTCCACCACGAAGCGCGTGGCCGGCAGGTCATTCAGCAAGGCGCCGGCCACCAGGGTGTCGTGCACATGGGCGTCGAAGCTGTCGCCATCGGCCAGCACCGCGGCAATGCCGCCTTGTGCCCATTGGCTGGACGAGACTTCCAGCTCGCGTTTGGCCAGGATCGTGACCTGGAAACGCTCGGCCAAGTGCAGGGCGGTGCTCAGGCCAGCCAGGCCGCCGCCCAAAATGAGAACGTCGCAATGTTGCATGGACATGGGAATCACAGGGAAGAAAGGCCGTGCGGGCCACGACCAAGCCACGATTGTCCACGGGAATGGCCAAGCGCCGGCATCCTCGGCACGTGACCCGCCGCGCGATGGGGTGGTCCGGGCGCGGCCGAGCAACACCGCCACCCGACTGACAAAGCCGCGCAAGGCATGGAAAATAGGCGTCGAACCACAACCCCCAGGAGACAAGCCATGAACATCCCATCGCTGCAACAAGTCGTGAGCGCCGAGGAATGGGCGCTGCGCTGCGACCTGGCAGCCTGCTACCGCCTCGTGGCGCTGCACGGCTGGAGCGACCTCGTCTTCACCCACATCAGCGCCAAGCTGCCGGCGTCGGTTGCGGGCGACGAGCATCACTTTCTCATCAATCCCTATGGCCTCATGTTCGAGGAGATCACCGCCTCCAGCCTGGTGAAGGTGGACATGCAATGCAACAAACTGCATGACAGTCCCTTCCCGGTGAATCCGGCCGGGTTCGTCATCCACAGCGCGGTGCACGAGGCACGTCCCGAGGCCGGTTGCGTGCTGCACACCCACACCCGCGCGGGCGTGGCGGTCAGCGCGCAAAAGCAGGGCGTGCTGGCCATCAGCCAGCAAAGCACGTTCGTGCTGGCCTCGCTGGCCTACCACGACTACGAAGGCGTGGCGTTCCGCCCGGACGAAAAACCGCGCCTGCAGGCCGACTTGGGGCATGCCCATTTCCTCGTGCTGCGCAACCATGGCCTGCTCACGGTGGGGCCGACCATCGCCGACGCTTTTCTGAACATGTACGTTCTGGAGAGCACCTGCCAGATTCAGGTGGCGGCGCTCGCCGGGCAGAACGGTGCCGAAGGATTGACGGCCGTGCATCCACAAATCGTCGCCGGGGTGGCCGAAGCCATGCGGGTGCAAACGGGTGGAATGGGCGGCGCATTCGTCTGGCCGGCAATGCTGCGCAAGCTCGAACGCATCGACCCGGGCTACAAGCTCTGAGCTTTGCCGCGCCGGCCACCCCGAAGACTCGGGGCGCTGCGCCTCAAACTTCCAGGTTGTCGATCAAGCGCGTGCCGCCCAGGCGTGCGGCGCCGAGAACGACCAGTGGGGCGCGGTTTGGCGCCTCGCCGCTGCCGACCGCTGACAGATCGTTGCGGTGGCGGATGGTGAGGTAGTCGGGTGCCCAGCCCTGCGCGGCCAAGGTCCGCATGGCCTGGGCTTCGAGGGCCTGTAGGGCCGCGGGCGTCGGGACGGCGGGCAGTTGCCCGGCCAGCCAGTGCAACGCGGCCTGCAGTTGCGGCGCCTGCGCGCGTTGCCCGGGCGTGAGATAACCGTTGCGCGAGGACAGCGCGAGGCCGTCGGTGTCGCGCACCGTGTCGAGCCCGATGATGGCAACGGGCAGGGCGAACTGGTCCACCATGCGACGGATGATGAGCAGTTGCTGGTAATCCTTCTTGCCGAACACGGCGTGGGCCGGCTGCACCATCTGGAACAGCTTCATCACCACCGTGGCCACCCCTTCGAAATGCCCGGGGCGCGAGGCCCCGTCGAGGATGTCGGCGAGAGCCGGGTCCGGCTGCACGCGAAAGGTTTGCGGCTGCGGGTACATCGCCGCCTCGTGCGGCGCAAACAGCAGATCGCAGCCGGCTTCGGCCAGCAGTCGCGCGTCGCGCTGCAGTGTGCGCGGATAGTGGTCGAAGTCTTCGTGCGGCGCGAACTGCAGGCGGTTGACGAAGATGCTGGCCACCACCGGCACCTGTAATTCACGCGCCCGCGCCACCAGGGCGAGATGCCCGGCGTGCAGATTGCCCATGGTGGGCACCAGGGCCCGGTCGGGCAGATCGCGCAGGGCGGCACGCAGTTCAGCGAGGGTATGGACGGTTTGCATGGCATGAAGCGTTGCCGCACTCACGTTGGCGGGAGGCAGGCGCGGACTGCGACAACGGGTGGATCAGGGGATCAGGGGTTCAGACGTAGCCGTGTTGCGCTTCGTCGGGAAAGCGGCCGGCCTTGACCTCGCGGACATAGCCGCGGATGGCGTCGGCAATGCTGCTGGCGCCCAGCATGAAGTTGCGCACGAAACGGGGCTTGGGACCGGCGGTGATGTCGAGCATGTCGTGCAGCACCAGCACCTGGCCGTGGGTGCGGGCTCCGGCGCCGATGCCGATGGTCATGCCCGGGTAATCGGCGCTGATTTGCGCGGCCAGATCGGAGGGCACGAGTTCGAGCACCAGCATGGCGGCGCCCGCGGCGCCGAGTTCCGCGGCATGCTGGCGCAAGGTGTCGGCCGCTTGCGCATCGCGGCCCTGGATGCGGTAGCCGCCCAGCGCATGCACGCTTTGCGGTGTGAGGCCCAGATGCGCGCACACCGGAATGCCGCGCGCCACCAGCGCGGCGACCACGGGCGCGGTCCAGCCGCCGCCTTCGAGCTTGATCATCTGCGCGCCGGCCTGCATCAGCGCCACGCTGCTGGCCACGGCCTGCTCGACACTGCCCTGGTAGCTGCCGAAGGGCAGGTCGGCAATGAGCCAGGCGCTGCGGTTGCCGCGCGCCACGCAGGCGGTGTGATACGCCACGTGCTCCAGCGTCACCGGCAGGGTGGAGGCGTGGCCCTGCATCACCATGCCGAGCGAGTCGCCCACCAGCAGGCAGTCGACGCCGGCGGCGTCGAGCAGGCTGGCGCTGGCGGCGTCGTAAGCGGTGAGCATGGACACTTTTTCACCGGCCTCACGCATGGCGCGCAAGCGGTGCAGGGTGACGGGTTTGCGCGGCGTCGTTGTGGCGGGACTGCCACCATAGACAGACGTGTCAGCGATCATGAGGTGAGGTTCTCCGGGCTGCCCGTGACATGGTGCCGTCGGGACGGAGAACCATTATGCCGATGTTGGCGCACCGCAGCAAAGCATCACGCCCCAGTCTGGTGCCCGCACAAACGCCTCCTTGCACCAGGCCGCACTCAACTCGGCGCATAGGCCAGGCGTACATAGAGCGGCGCATAGGCCTCGGCCTGGGTCATCTGCACGAGGCCTTCGCGCGCGAGCTCCAGCAGGGCGATGAAGCTGACCACGGCGTAGGCCAGGCCGCGCGCGGGCTCGAACAGGTCCTGGAATTCGAGAAAGCGGCGGTCCTGCAGCCGGCGCAACACATGGCTCATCACCTCGCGCACCGAAATCTGCTCGCGGCTGATGGTGTGATGCGCGTTCAGCCGGGCGCGCTTGAGCACCTCGGCCCAGGCGGTGCGCAACTCGTCGGCGCTGACTTCGGGCAGCAGCAGCCGGGCCGATTTTTCCACCACCACCTGCACGCGCCAGAAGTCGCGCCCGGCTTGAGGCAGAGCTTCGATCTGTTGCGCGGCCAGTTTCATGCGTTCGTACTCGAGCAGGCGGCGCACCAGTTCGGCACGAGGGTCTTCCGGCTCCTGGCCCTCGGCCGCGGGCGGACGCGGCAGCAGCATGCGTGATTTGATCTCGATGAGCATGGCAGCCATCAGCAGATACTCGGCGGCCAGCTCGAGGTTGTGCTGGCGGATCTGCTCGACATAGTCGAGATACTGGCGCGTGACTTGCGCCATCGGAATGTCGAGGATGTTGAAATTCTGGCGCCGGATCATGTACAGCAACAGATCCAGCGGCCCCTCGAAGGCTTCGAGAAACACCTCCAGCGCATCGGGCGGGATGTAGAGGTCTTGCGGCAGCTCGAACAAGGGCTGGCCGTACAGCCGCGCCACCGCCAGGCCGTCGACGACGGCTGGCGTGGAATCGGTGGTCGGCAAGGTCAGCTCGACGGCGTCCAGGCGCGACATGGGCTGCGGGGATGCACAGGGGCGGGGGAGCGGTGGGCGCGCGGACCGGCGTCTGCGTCACCACCCTGGGTTCACTCGCTGCCGTAGACGTAGGGCTTTTGCGGCACCTCTGCGGCGTCGAAAGCTTCGCGTAGTTGGGAGTCTTGCGGCCTGTCCCACAGCAAGGCGCGGCCGTGCTTCTGCTTGGCTTCGAGTTCGGGGTTCTGCACCTTCAGGCTCTGGATGAAACGGGTGGCTTCGGAGACATAGGGTTTGACGGCGAAGGGCATGGCGCAATCCGGCTACACGAAAAGTGCCGATTTTAGGCGCGCCCCGTTGCGCCATGTCCACGTGGTTTGCGCGCATGGCCGGAGCATGGTCACGTACGCTTATCATTGGACACAAATGCATACAAAGCTTGCGCGGCCAAGGTACGCGTGGGCAAGCTGAATCTCCGCAAGGGGGCAGCGTCCCGGGGTGAGCCACCATTCAGCAGCAGGGAGCCCCCATGCAAACATCACATGCAGCGCCGCATCTGGCGGTACAGGATTTTGGGCACGATGCGCCCCAGGTACCGGGGGTGCTCGCCCAGGCCCAGGCGCACGGCGCCGCATCCGTCCCATCCACCCTCCATCTGCCGTCGGCCACCTTGTTGGCGACCACCGTCGCCGCCGGTTCCCTGCTTACGGCTTGCGGCGGCGGTGGCGGTGGTGGCAGCACGGCTTCGGGCGGTGGCCCCGTGGCCAAGCTGCCGCCTCCGACCCAGCCGCAGGCGGCGCGCTTCCTGGGCCAGGCCGGCTTCGCCGCCGGCAGCGCCGACACCGCCATGCTCACCGGCCAGGGCTACGAGGCCTGGCTGGAAGCGCAATTCGCCATGCCGCCCAGCAGCGGTCATTTCGACTGGCTGTTGGCCAAGGGCTATGGCACGGCCGCCTACAAATACAACACGGGCACAGCCGATCAGACGCTCTGGCGCAAACTGCTGAGCGCGCCCGATGTGCTGCGCCAGCGCGTGGTGTTGGCGTTATCGGAAATCTTCGTCATTTCGCTGCCCGGACTGTCGATCGCCTGGCCGGCTTTTGCGGCGGCAGCCTACATGGACACGCTGGAGGCCCATGCCTTTGGCAGTTACAGGCAGTTGCTGCAGGCCGTCACACTGTCGTGCGGCATGGGCGCTTACCTCAACCTGCGCGGCAACCAGAAGGGGGACCCCAAGACCGGCCGCCAACCGGACGAGAACTACGCGCGCGAGGTGATGCAACTCTTCACCATCGGCCTGGTGCAGCTCAACCCCGACGGCAGCCCCAAGCTGCTTGCCGATGGCCGGGCGCAGTACACCTACAACCAGGAGCATGTCACGGCCTTGGCGCAGGTGTTCACCGGCTGGGACTTCAACACCGCCGACGCCAATGCCGACCCGGGCTTCATGCGCCTGCCTATGCGCCACATCGCCACGCGCTTCGCCACCGGCGACAAGAGCGTGCTGGGTACGGCGATCCCCGCCTCGGCCGACGGCCCGACGGCGATGAACATCGCGCTGGACACGTTGGCCAACCATCCCAACGTCGGCCCCTTTATCGGCCGCCAGATCGTTCAGCGCCTGGTCTGTTCCAACCCCAGCCCGGCCTATGTCGCGCGCGTGGCGGCGGCTTTTGCCAACAACGGCCAGGGCCAGCGCGGCGACATGAAGGCCGTCATCCGCGCCGTGCTGCTCGACCCCGAAGCCATGGCGCCATCAATCGGCGTGGCCAGCGGCAAGCTGCGCGAGCCGGTGCTGCGTTTCGTGCAATGGGCGCGCACCTTCGGGGTGACGTCTCCCACCGACTTGTGGAATGTCGGAGATACCTCCAACCCCGGTTCGCGCCTGGGGCAAAGCCCGCTGCGTTCGCCTTCGGTGTTCAATTTTTTCCGCCCCGGCTATGTGCCGCCGGACTCGGCCCTGGGGGCCAGTGGCGTGACCGCGCCCGAGTTTCAGCTTTGCAACGAAACCACCGTGGCCGGCTACCTCAATTTCATGCAGGGCGTGATCCAGAACGGCATCGGTGAACTCAAGCCCGACTACACCGCCGAGCTGTCGCAGGCCAACGACGCCACGGCGCTGGTGGCGCGCTACAGCCTGCTGCTCGCCGGCGGCCGCCTGGGTGCCGACACCCTGGGCACCATCACCACGGCAGTGGGCAGCATCGCCGCCACCACCGACACCGCGCGGCTCAACCGCGTGCGCGCCGCCATCCTGCTGGTGATGGCCGCGCCCGACTACCAAATTCAACAGTGAGGCGGCCATGCGCATCGGCAACTTGAAGAACCTGCAGCGCCGCGAGTTCCTGCGCCGCGCCTCGGCCCTGGGCCTCGTCGGCACGGCAGCGCCGTGGGCGCTGACCCTGGCCGCCATCGGCGAGGCCGCCGCGGCCGACGCCAGCGGCTACAAGGCGTTGGTCTGCGTGTTTCTGAACGGCGGCAACGACCACGGCAACACCGTGGTGCCTTACGACCAGCCCAGCTATGACGCCTACGCCGCCATTCGCCAGACTCTGGCGACACCGCGCGACCAGCTCGCGGCCACGGCGCTCACGCCCAGCGTCACGCTCGACGGCGGCCGGCAATGGGCGCTGGCACCCACCCTGGCACCGCTCAAGCCCGCGTTCGACGCCGGGCGGCTGGGCGTGCTGCTCAACGTCGGCACCCTGGTGCAGCCCACCAGCGTGGCGCAGTACAGGGCGCGCAGCGTGCCGCTGCCACCCAAGCTGTTCTCGCACAACGACCAGCAAAGCGTGTGGCAGTCGGCTTTGCCCGAG
>DAIAZB010000152.1 GCA_027443745.1 Thiomonas sp.
CCTCCCCTGCCCAGTCCCGAAAGCTCGATCGGAATCCGTGGACCGTCAGGCCGGGGCGCATGCCGCGCAGCAATTCCAGCATCGCCATGTTGGACAGCGGCCGCGGCTCACCCTTGCGCAGTGTCCAGAACACCAGATTGCGACCGTCGTGGCGGGACAGCGCGCGGAGCAGGTCGACGGCGGCGGGAGACAGTGCCACCCGATGCGCGATCTTCGCTTTCATGCGGCTGCCGGGTATCGTCCAGCTTGCCGAGTTCAGATCGAACTCCCTCCAGCTTGCGCCGATCACCTCCTTGGTACGGCAGGCGGTGAGAATGGCAAATTCCAGCGCTCGGGCGCTCATGCTGTCGCGCTGGCGCAGCTCGGCCATGAACACGGGCAACTCCTGCCACGCCATCGCCGGGTGGTGACGCACGCGAGCTTTCTTCGGGATCGCCGGCAGCAGGGCGGCAAGATGCCCGCGCCAGGCGGCAGGATTTTCGCCACTGCGCAGCCCGCGAACCTTCGCCGCCGTTAGCACGGCCTCGATGCGCTGGCGCAGTCGCGTCGCCGTCTCGTGCTTGGTGGACCAGATCGGACGGAGCACTTCCAGCACGGCGGCGGTGTCAATGGTCGCTATGCCACGGGTGCCGATGGTCGGAAAGGCGTAGGTCTCCAGCGTTGCAGACCACTGCGCCGTGTGCTTGGCGTTCTTCCAGCCGGCGCGCTTGGACGCGATCAGATCACGCGCCACGGATTCGAAAGTGCCCCCGGATTCGAATGTGCCGCGCTTGATCGTCAGCGGGTCGATGTTGGATTCCCGACGCGCGCTGCGCAGTTCCGCGGTCTTCGCCACCGCTTGCGCCAGCGTCATGTCGCTGTACCGGCCCAGGCTCATCTCGGTGGTCTTGATCTTGCTGCCGTCGATGGTGCGACTGTACCGCAGCATCCAATACGCGCTCGATGCGCTGGCCACGCGCAGATACAGGCCGGGTCCGACACGGTGCATGCCGACCTTGCGGCGGCGGCTTTCCACCTCCTTGACGGTCAACACTCCTGCCATGGCGCCTCCCACAATTCCCACAAGTCATCCCACAAACGGGCGCAGGCTTTGGTGTGATGATAGAGGAATTTGTGGGAACAACAGGGGAATCAAAGCGGTGGCAAAAATCTAACTAAGTTCCCGTTTTTAAAAGGAAAATAAGTACCTACTTGTGCTCATATCGTCCCAAGAGGCACAGCGCGCGGAAAATCAAAAAGCGGACCCTCTTTCCGCCACTTACCTTGCAAGATTAGCGATCTCGGCGAATCTTGCGCGCCAATCACCCCACTGATCGGCATCGATTTGGCTAATTATCGATAGGTTGGCGCTGCTCTTTAAGAACGCCCTCGATACCCGGTCAACACGCCCGTCAGTGCGTTTCCGGTCGGCACAGCGGATTGTCCGAGGCGCTAGTCATCATGGTCGCCAGCAGGCAAGTCAGCGGGGGTCGATCTCCTGCCGATGCGTAGGTTGCACGCAAGCGTGCCGAGCTACATGCTGTGAACGCGTCATCAGCACCTGTTGAGGAGACCGACCATGGACGAGAGTAGCAAGGTTTACGTGGGACTGGATGTTCACAAGGACACGATCGCGATCGCGCAGGCGGCGCCTGGGCGGGACCCGGCACGGTTGGTGGGCGAGATCGCCCACGATGTGAACCGGTTGATCAGGAAGCTGCAGCCGCTTGGTGACCCGGCCAGCGTGCACATCGTCTACGAGGCCGGGCCGACCGGCTACGGGCTGCAACGCAAGTTGCGCGAGCTTGGCTACCGCCTCAATGCCCGGCGTCAACTATCTTGAGCTGCCAGGTCCTGGTTCAAGTGGCAGCGCGATTGCGTTCCAGCCTGCGTGGCGCCGAGACGTTGGGGCATGTCGGCGATGACGAGTTCGCGGTGGTTTCCGAGAGCATGCCCGATGTGCCGGCCATCACCGAGCGCGCGGAGCAGTTGCTCCACGCGCTCAAGGCTCCGCTGCTGTTGGGGACGCAAGAGATCCACGTCAGCGCCAGCATGGGCATCGTTCGCTACCCTGCCGACGGCGACGATGTCAGTGCGCTGTTCAGCCGCGCTGACATCGCCATGCACGAAGCCAAGAAGAAGGGGTACGGACAATGGGCGCTGTACAAACAGGGTTCGTATGCCCGCCAGCGTCAGATGTTCGAGATGGAGGGTGCCCTGCGCAGGGCGCTGGATGCGACGGAATTCGTTCCGTATTACCAACCCAAGGTCGACGTCGCCACGGGCCGGATCGTCGGGGCCGAAGCACTGCTGCGGTGGAAGCATCCTGAACAAGGGCTTGTGGCGCCAGCCGAGTTCATCCCGATACTCGAGGACACCGGGCTGATCGTTGCAGTGGGCACATGGGTGCTCAACACGGTGTGCGCGCAGCAAGCGCATTGGCAGAGCGATGGGATCTCGATCGTCCCCGTTGCGGTGAACTGTGCCGTGGCACAGGTGCAAAACGATCGTTTTCTCGGTGGCGTCCAAGACGCCCTCGACACGCACGCGCTGGATCCCGGGATGCTGGAACTCGAAATCACCGAGAGTGTCCTGATGCACGAACCCGAACGGGTTGCGGCATTGATCGCGCAATTGAGGGCAAGGGGTGTGACGACGGCGATCGACGACTTCGGCACGGGCTATTCGTCACTGGCCTACCTCAAACACCTGCCAGTCTCCGCCCTCAAGATCGATCGCGCCTTCATCAAGGATTTGCCACAGGACACCGACGATCTCGCCATTGTCAAAGCGGTGCTCTTGCTGGCAAGGGAGTTGGGGCTGCGTGTCGTGGCCGAAGGTGTGGAAACCGCAGAGCAGTTGGAATTGCTGCGGTCCCATGGTTGTGACGCCTACCAAGGCTATTTCTGCAG
>DAIAZB010000153.1 GCA_027443745.1 Thiomonas sp.
CGCCGGGGATCGAGCCACAGGGCATAGAAGTCGTCGCTGACGTCGTAGTGGTGCTGGATCTGGGCAGCGTCCCTCGCCCGGCTGTGGTGGCTGCGCTCCCACAGGCTGCGCTGCACGCGGCCGAGCAGGCGCGGCAGGAAGGACGCAGATTCCTCGCGTGGATCACCATCCAGCAAGGCCGGCGTGACGTGCATGAGGTCGCGCATAGTGCCGATGATGTCCATCCGCCCTTCCACATAGTCCTCGGCCACGCGCCCGACCTGGCCGGTGGCCAGATGCAAGAGAGTGCGCTTGTCGTGCGCATGCAGGACGATATGCGCCGAAGGCGGCCCGATGCGCTGGCCGCCGGGCATCACCAGGGTGCAGGGCAGCGGCAGGCGTTCGAGGCGTTGAGCGATGGGGCGTTCGATGGCAAGACTGGTCATGACAGAGTCTCCGGAACACACTGAACGCAAATACCCGGTGCGCCGCCTGGAGAGGTCGCACCGGGCACAAAAAAGTTGCAGACGGAGGGGAAAACGCAACGCGCTGTATGACACAGCGTCACGCGCAGCAAGGCGCTGGCCGATCGATCCATCGGCTGCAGGCATAAATATGCTGTGGATGCTTGCATGGCTCCTCCCTGAACCTGTAACAACAGGATGCGCGGCTGGCGCGCATTGGGTAGGAGTCATCAGCCCTGTGAAACTTGGCGGGCAAAGTGTCGGCGAACTCCATCGCCTTGTGCCTCTACTCTATGCCGGGCTTTCCCTGAGATCAACACCCGGACTGCAAGCAGTTGTAAGCAATGGTTAGGGTCGGATCCTATGGAGCCGGTCGGTGCCGCGCGTCGCTCGCCGCCAAGCTTGCGAGCAGCGGCAGCGCGGCGAACTGCGTGGCCAGACAGAACACCACCAGCCAAACCATGGATACCTGGTACAGCAGGCCGATGACCACACTGCCGCCGAACCAGGCAGTGCCGTAGGCGGCGGTGAACAGGCCGTAGGCCGAGGCGCGGCGTTGCGGATCAACGCGCAGCGCCAGGGCCGCCGGAATGATGGATTCATGCACGCCCATGCCCAGGCCCCACAACGCCACGCCGAGCCAAGCCCACATCGGCCCCGCGAGAAACAGCAGCGGCGCGAACAAGGCGCCGGCAACGGTGAGCGGCAGCAGCAGCGCGGTGCCGACGCGGTCGAACCAGCGGCCCAGCAGCAACGAGCCACCGCCCGACACGGCCATCGCCAGGGCGTAGGCCTCGGCGATCCATGGACCGGGTAAGGCATCGTGTTGATGCAGGTGGTAGGCCAGCAAGGGATAGTCGGCGAAGCCTGCCGCGATCAGGCAGGCGGCAACCAGATAGAGCCAGAAGCCGCGGCCATGACCAGTGCCCGGCACGGCGGCGGCCGACGGCGCAGGCTCCAGGTCTTGCGGCCGCGGATAGGTACGCCTGGCCCTGAGCACCAGGGCCAGATTGATGAGCGCCGGGATAAGCAGTAAGCCATAGGCCAGGCGATAGTCATGCCGCCACAGCAGCACCGCCGCCACGAGCAGCGGCCCGAGCACGGCGCCAGTCTGGTCCAACGCTTCGTGCAGGCCAAAGGCCCACCCAAAGCCACCCAGGCTCTGCCCGGCATGGGCCAGCAAGGCATCGCGCGGCGGGTTGCGCAGGCCTTTGCCGATGCGCTCGAGCACGAGCAGCAAGGCCGCCTGCGGCCAGGTGTGGGCCAGCGCCAACGCGGGTACAGACAGCATCTGCACCGTGTAGCCCACCAGGATGATGGGCCAGAAGGCCTGTGTGCGATCGGCCGCGCGGCCAGAGACCAGGCGCAGCGCGTAGCCGGCGAGTTCGCCAAACCCGGTGACGCTGCTGATGGCCAGAGCAGAGGCGCCAAGCACGCCGAGATACGGTCCGAGGATGCTGCGCGAACCCTCATAGGTGCAGTCGGCGAACAGGCTGAGCACGCCGATGGTCAGCACGAAAGCCAGCGCCTGGCGCTTGCGTGCCGGGCTCACTGATGGGCCGTCGGCAGCGTCGGGATCGGGCGCCCGCATCAGTATTTCTGCCGCGCCGGAATCACACCGCGTACGCCGCCCAGCGGGTCGTCCATATCACCGTGATAGCGGGGGATGAGATGGAGATGAACGTGGAGAATGCTCTGGCCGGCGGCCAGTCCGCAGTTCACGCCGAGGTTGAATCCATCGGCGTCGTGCTCGCGCTTGAGCAGGGTGCGGGCGTTGCCGGCCAGCGCGAGCAGGCTTCGCTTCTCGTCCCAGGTGGTGTCGAACCAGTCGGCCACATGGCGATAGGGAATGATGAGCATGTGCCCCGGTGTCACCGGGGCGCGATCGAAAATCGCATAGGCCAGATCGTTGCGCATGACCGGTTCGGCGATCTGGCAGAACGGGCAGGGCTTGGTGGCGGACATCGTCGTCTCCTCGGGATGGTCTGACGCGCAGCGTGGCGACACGAAGCGCAGAACAGACATCATCAGCCGGGAGGCGGTTGGGTCAGGAGGATGTCATCTCCTATCGGGTATTACAACAAAGTTGGTGTGGATGGCATGTTTCGAATTGTTCATTCATGTCCGTTCGCCATGAGCTGCATACTCATGTCAAGCTGCGCAGATGGGCGGTGTCGTTGACCCGATGCACGCTGACCCGGCCATCTGCGTGGATGTCGAGCAGATTGATGCAGCAAGGACTTTGCTCGATGCGCCAATAGCTTGAAAGCGGCAAGTCCAGCGCCTGCATCAGCAGCACGCGGTTGACGCTGTCGTGCGCTACCAGCACCACGATATCGTCAGCATGATGAGCAAGCAACTCGCGCAGCGCGTCGGCCGTGCGCAGTGCCACTGCCTGCAAGGACTCACCACCGGGAAATCGCATCCACTGCGGAGCTTGCTTCCACAGCGCAAAGTCGCGCGGAAACTGGGTGCGGGCTTCGTCGTGCGTCTTCCACTGCCATTCGCCGTAGTCGAAATCGTCGATGCCCGGCTGCACCAGTGCCGGCACGCCACAGGCCTGGGCAATGGCAGCGCCTGTGTCACGGCAACGTTGCATCGGGCTGGTGTAGACGGCGGCCGGCTTGAACTGAGTGGCCACGGCCGCACCGAGTGCAGTGGCCTGTCGCCGCCCCAGGTCGGTGAGCACCAGTTCCATGCGGCCGCGAAAACGCGGAGGATCGATGCCTTCGACCTCGCCATGACGGGTGAGAACAATGTGCATACGATGCTCCCTGAAATCATACTAAGTCGCGTTCAAGCGTATAGAAGTAATCCACTTGAACCCGGTCATTGACTGGGTTCGCGACGAGTCAGCTTCGAGGGATCGCAGTCCAGCGGTGAGGGCGTGCTCGACGGCATCGAGGCCGGCGAAGACGTGATTGGC
>DAIAZB010000154.1 GCA_027443745.1 Thiomonas sp.
GTGTTCCTCGTCAGCCACGACCGCCGCTTCCTCGACAACGTCGTCACCAGCACCATCGTGGCCGAATCCGCCCCCGGCCATCCGGGTCGCTGGCGCGAATATGAAGGCGGCGTGAGCGACTGGTTGACCCAATCGCAGCGCGCCCGCGGCCTGCAGCAGGCCGGCGCTTCGGTTGCGGCCAAGCGGGCGGATCGCGCAGATCGTGATAGCGCCGCCGCCGGGTCCGCACAGCCCAGGCCCACCGCTGTCGCCGCGGCGTTCCAGGGCCGCAGCAGCGCTCTTGATGGCCAGCCAGCATACGCGGGCACGGGAGCCAAGCCACGGCGCAAGCTCAGCTACAAGGACCAGCGCGAGTTGCAGGAACTGCCTGGCCGCATCGCCGCGCTGGAGGGTGAGCAAAAGAGCCTGTCCGAGCAATTGGCCGACCCGCACACCTACCAGTCCTCGCCGGAGCGGCTGAGTGCGATGCAGCAACGCTTTGCCCAGATCGAGGATGAGCTGCTTCAGGCCCTCGAGCGCTGGGAAGCCCTGGAAGCCCCATGACCCCAACCACGCCCTCGGCGATGCAAGCCTCCCAACCCCTCGGCGGTATCGACCTGCGTACCGACCCGCAAGCCGCACCCTATGTCAAGCACGAGGCGGTGCAGGTGCAGTTCGCCACCGCGCCGGGCGAACTCGTCAGCCGCGAAGGCCCCAACCGCTACGCCACTGGTGACGCTCTCGTCACCGTGTCTACTGGCGATCGCTGGAGCGTGTCACGCGGCCGCTTCGACGCTCGCTACCAGGCCGTCGCTCCGACGCTCAATGGGCAAGACGGGTCCTACATCAACAAACCCCTGCCTGTGCTGGCGCGGCAAATGCCAACCCCATTTCGCATCGCCCGCAGTGCCGGAGGAGACCTGCTGCACGGCAAAGCCGGCGACTGGCTGCTGCAGTACGCGCCAGGGGATCATGGGGTGGTGGACAGGGTGCGGTTTGAACGGGTGTATCGGCGTGCCGAGTCACCGGTGAGTAAGCTCGGCAAGGATGCCCCGCCTCGCGGCTGACATCGGGCCAATACGGGGTTGCCGGAGGTTCGGCCTGTTTTTTGCGCGGCTGCCACACAACGGGCAATGGCAAGGGATTTGCGGAACAGCGTCGCGCCGGCGTGGCGGTGACGTGCCCAGCCGGATGTTGATCCCGATTCAGCGCTTTTTGCTGAGCAGATATAAAACGTAGCCCACCACGGCGCCGACAATCAGACCGGCCAAGACATCGTTGAAGGACTGCTGAGCCGCGTTCCGCAGCAGCAGGGCATCCAGGCCTTGCAGGTTGGCGCCACGCGTGACGACGTCACTGAAGGGGATCTGGCCAAGGAGGGGCACCGACGGTCTCATGAGAAAGCCGACGAACCCGCCAACCAATGCCCCTAAGCCTGCGAACCAGCCACCTGCCATCATTGCGGTTGTCCTTGTTGTGTTGATCTGGGGCCCTGCAGTGCGGCCCGCCCGGCGATGTCGGGAGGCAGTCTAAGGCCTGTGCACGCCACGCCCGCGTCCGCGGGTTCGGACGGATCGCGCGAGCATGAGATCCGACGTGGACCAGGGCATGGTTCCCGATCAGGTCGGCCGAGCGGCGGGT
>DAIAZB010000155.1 GCA_027443745.1 Thiomonas sp.
TCAGCGCCTGCAGCGCACCGAAGCGACGCGAGACGGATTGCAACTCCAATAAGCTCATTTCTCCACCTTCTTGCGCTGCAGGAAACCCATGATGCCGAGCGGGAAGAACAGCACCGAAAGAATGAAGATGAGGCCGATGACGGACATCCAGTTGTTCGTCACATTGCTGGCATAGTCGCGCACCAGCACGAAAATGGCGGCGCCGACGAAGGGGCCCCAGAAATTGCGCATGCCGCCGAGCACGGCAATCACCACGAGGTCGCCCGAGAGGGTGTAGTTCAGGCTGTTGGGCGAGGTGAAGTTGTCGAGCAGGGCGTTGAGGCCACCGGCCAGGGCGACGATGAAGCCGGAGATGGCGAACGAGATCGCGGCATAGCGCTGCACCCGCACGCCGAGGAAGGTGAGGCGCTTCTGGTTCTCGCGGATGGCGACGAAGGTATGTCCCAGCGGCGAGTTCAGCACCACCCACAGCACCACCGCACCCAGGGCGAAGCACAGCAGCACGAGGTAGTAAAAACCGGTGGAGCCCAGGGTCCAGGTCACGCCGGGCAGCAGGTGCATGGCGTGGCGCGAAAAACCCGTGAGCCCGTCGTAGCCGCCCGTCATCGCCTGCCAGCGGATGGCGATGAAGTAGAACAACTGGCCGATGGCGATGGTGATCATGGCGAAGTAAATGCCCTTGCGCCGCACCGCGATGGGGGCCAGCACCGTGGCCACCAGGCCGCCGAGCAGGGTTCCGCACAACAGCGCCAGCGGCACGTTGTGGGTTGCGTACTTGAGCATCAAACCCACCCCGTAGGCGCCCAGACCGAAGTAAGCGGCATGGCCGAACGACAAGCCGCCGGTGAAGCCGAGCAGCAGGTTCAGTCCCATGGCCGCCAGGGCGTAGATGAGCACCCGTGAAGCGATGTCGTCGTAGCCGCCCACATAAGGCAGCCAGGCAGGCGCGGTGAGCAGCAGCGCCGCGAGCAGCAAAGTGCCCACATGTGCGTTGCGGCGCATGGCCGGGCGCGCTTGCGCGGCTGGGGCGGGCGGTGCCGCCAACGTGGAAGTCATGTCGTCCTTCATTCCAGCAATCCCTCCTGGCCCATCAAGCCGCGTGGCCGCACCACGAGCATCAGGCCCATGATGAGGTAGATCACCGCCTCGCTGGCGGACGGGAAAAAGGCGGTCGTCACGCCGGACGCAACGCCGATCAGCAAGCCACCCATCAGCGAGCCGAGCAGCGAGCCGACACCGCCGACGACAATGGCGACGAAAGCTGGCATCAGCAGGCTGTCCCCCATGGTCGGATCCAGCCCGAGCTGGCCTGCAGCCAGGATGCCGGCAACCCCGGCGAAGATGATGCCGATGACGAAGTTGGCGGTGCGCAGCAGGTAGATGTTCACACCCAGCGCCGAGACCGTTTCCAGATCGGCGTTCCCGGCCCGGATGCGGATGCCCAGGCGGGTGAAACGCAGCACGGCGAACAGCGCACCCGTTCCCACCAGCGCCACGGCGACGACGAACAGGCGGTAACCGGTCAGAAAAAAGTAGGTCTGGCTCAGGGGGTGGCCGAGTGATTCAGGAATGAGCAGCGGCACGCCTGTGGCGCCCCAGATGGTGCGGATCATGTCTTGCATGATCATCGCCAGACCGAAGGTCAGCAGCAGGGAGTAGAGCGGGTCGCGTTTGTAGAGACGGCGGATCAGGAAGACCTCCACCACCAAACCCAACACCCCGGCCAGCACGGGCGCGATCAACAACGCACCCCAGAACCCGACCGTAGGCGCCAGGGTGTAGGCGAAATAGGCCGCCAGCGCCATGAAGGCGCCTTGAGCGAAGTTGATGGTGTTGTTCAGCCCCAGGATGAGGGCCAGGCCGAGAGCCAGGAGTGCGTAGAACGCACCCGTGATCAACCCGTTGAACAGGTTGAAGATGAGGACGATGTTCAAAGAGATGCCTCCGATCCGTCAGATGTCAGATGCGCAAAAGCCACTGCACCGGACGGCGCAGTGGCAGCGGGTTGGAGCGTACTCAGGCGCGGGGCAGCATGCATCCCGTCTCGGAGGGAGGCAGCGCGATTTTCTCGCCCGGGACGATTTCCGTGACATCGAACAAGCTGGGGTACTTGCCGGTCGGGTTCACATGGCCCGGGAACATCCCGAGCATGAGCTGATGGTCCTGCGGGCGGTAGAACACGTTGCCCGGC
>DAIAZB010000156.1 GCA_027443745.1 Thiomonas sp.
GGTCGTGCATACGAAACCGTAATTCGTTCCGCTTTGCTTCGACGCGAGGCGACCCGTAGTCTCGGCGCGTCGAGTGCAAGGGAAGCCGGGGACCATGCGACGACTCCCGTGGATGCAGGTCGTCGCGTACGCGCTGCTGGCCTTGGCTGTGGCGGCGACGGCACTGGCGTTTGCCATGCTGCACGCCTGGGAGTCGCCGGTGATTCCCGGTGCCGCGCCGGGTTATCGCTACCTGGCGCTGGGCTACCAGCGGCCGACGGGCGAGGATTTCGCGGGGATCTCCAGCATCACGATGGCCCGCCTGCAGACGATCCTGCCGCCGGATTTCGGTCTGGGCAGCGCATTCGGCAACGACGTGACCATCGGCACGAAGCCGCACGGCGCGTCATCCAAGCTTCATGCCGAGCTGGTCGTCGGTGATTTCCTGCAGGCCCTGCATGTGCATCCGCTGATGGGGCACATGATTTCCATGGAGGACCAGCGTCATGGAGCGCAGGTGGCCATGCTTTCCCAGCGCGAGGCCAAGCGCCTGTTCGGTCACGCGCGCGACGCGATCGGCAGGGCGATCTTCACTGCGCAGGGCTTCGAGCTGCGGGTGGTGGGCGTGTTGCCGGAGGCGTTCCAGGGCGGGATGGGCGTGAGTGTCAACGGCCCGATCGATCTTTGGGTGCCGTACACGCTTCTCGAACCGCTCAACTCGGGACACTGGTCCAAGGGCATGCCGACCGTGGACATGGTCAAGGCGATGCCATTCATGGGGCCGTCTCCGCTGCTCAGCCTTCCCGATACGGTGTCCGATGCGCAGCTGGCGGTGGACTTGCAGCGACTGATGCGGAACGCACATGCGTTCTCGCTTCCGCACGATGTCACGGCCTTCGTGGTGACCCATCCGTACTCACCGTTTCCCGCGATGCAGCGGACACTGAATCGACGCATCCGCCTGTCGCTGGCGCTGGCCGCCGCGACCCTCGGGCTTGCCGCCATCAACCTGCTGGTGGTGGAGTGGCTGGCTTGGCTGCGGCGACGCTCCACCCTGCAGATCGAGCGCGTGCTGGGCGCCCGTCGCAGCTATCTGCTGAAGCGTTTTGCCCTACGCACGGCACTCAGCCTGCTGGGCATGCTGGTGCTGAGTGCTGCGCTGATCGCTGGCGCTGCGGTGCTGCTGAAGCATGTCGCCGGCGACGACTATGGCACGGTGCTGAATCTGCGCAGCCTGCTGCCCGTTCTGGCGTGGGCCTTGCCTCTGCTGGTCCTGGTGGTGGCAGTGGCTCAGGGTCTGCCGCTGGGCCTGCTGCTGGCGCGCGAGTCGCTAGGCGTGGAGCGCGTGGCCACGGCAACGGCCTCCGACCGCTGGGCCGGCGCGGCGATGATCGGTGCCGAGGTGCTGCTGGCGGCCCTGCTCAGCGTGGCCTCGGCGTGGTCGATCGCGCAGGCCTGGCATTCCACCCATGCGGATCTGGGTTTTCTGGATCGCCCGGTCACGGTGGTGGCCACGGAGATGGCGGGCGCGATGGTCGACGTGTCGTACGCCGACGCCGCTGCCAATCGGCTGGCCCTGAGGCGCGTGGAGAGCGCCGCGCGCGCGGTCGCACCCGGAGCCCCCGTGGGTGTGGGGCCGGGTATCGTTCGCGGGGATTCGACGGTGTTTCCGGCTCCGGTCATGGCCGGCAAACGGATCACCAGTGCCTGCATCGTGGGTGTGGCCGGCGACTGGCTGCAGGCCAGCGGCGCCCGCATCCTGGCCGGCCGGGCGCTCGACGCCAACAAGGTCGACGGGCAAGCGGTGCTGATCGACGCACAGGTCGCGCGTGCGCTGTTCGGCTCGCCCCAGGCGGCGATCGGCCGCGGCCTGATGCTGCAAGGCGACAAAATCCCGCATCGGGTGGTGGGCGTGGTGGTGCCTCTCGCCCTTCACGGCGTCGATCAACCCGCGTGTCCGCTGGTCATCAACGACTTGCGCGCCAACGCCTGGGAAGTGCTGGGCAACTTGGGCACGCTGGTGGTCGGCCAGGCATTGGATTCTGCTGGCCGTGCGCGCCTGAAAGCGCAACTGACGGCAGCCTTCAGGCAAGTGGGCTTCAAGCTGAAAGTGACTTCGGTGCGGACCACGGACCAGGAGCGCACCTGGCTGGCGCAGCAGCAGATCCATCAGGCGCATGTGTTCGTGGTGATCGCGCTGTTCGCCTGGGCGGTGGCCTTGTCCGGGATCCTTGCGCAGTTGCGCCTGTTCCTGGCCATGCGCAAGCGCCTGACCGCGATCCGCTCGGCGCTGGGCGCCGGTCCGCTGAGGCTGTATCGCGAGGTGGTGCTGGGCACGCTGGCGCTGGCCGCGGCGGGCGTGCTGCTGGCGTTGCTCGCGGCGCCGTGGGTGGCGGCGCAGTTCGCCTTCCTGTCCGGTGCGCAGGTCGCGGCCTTTGGTGCGGCGACGTGGATCGCGCTGGGCGTACTGCTGCTGGCCGTGTTCGCGGTGGTGCATTTCCCGGCGCGCCGGGCCGCGCACGCCGAGCCGGCGGAGAGCCTTCATGAGCTTTGACCCTTGCGGGTGGCTTGGCATCGACAGGCGATGGCCGCCCCATGTGTTGCGCAATCGAGCTATCGAATCCGTAAGGTAGATCGGCTTGACGGGCCATGACATCGGCCTTCAGTCTCGACTCGTCGAGAGCAGGGAAGGGGCCATGCGACGACTCCCGTGGATGCAGATCGTCGCGTACGCGCTGCTGGCCTTGGCTGTGGCGGCGACCGCACTGGCGTTTGCCAGCCTGCGGGTGATGAACGATCAACGCATTCCCGGAGCCGGCCCGGGGTATCGCTATTACGCGCTGGGCATGCTGCGCAGCACGGGGCCGGATTTCAGTCTGGACACCGGACAGGTCAAGAAGCTGGACGGACTGCTGCCCGGGAATCTTGCAGCGGCCGCCGCGGTGCCGATGGCGATCTCTTATGTCCTGCCCGGCAAGGAAGGTGCGCCGATCAAGCTGGAGACCGAGATGATCACCGGCGCCTACATCCGCACGCTGCATCTCCGCCCGCTGGCTGGACGCGCGATCACCGAGGCCGACCTCAGCACCAATGCGCCGGTGATCATGCTCGGCGAAGCGTCCGCCAAGCGCCTGTTTGGTGGGGCCCGGCAAGCCATCGGGCGCGCTCTGCGAGCCGGCCCGAGCGGCAAGCCCGGCGTGAGCCTGAGTGTGATCGGCGTCTTGCCGGCAAACTTCGGCGGCATCGTCGATGCACGTGATGTGAGCGCATGGTTGCCCTATACGCAGATCCCTGCACTCAACGGTTTCAGTGTTGGTGCCAACGCTGACAAAGCCGGCAAGCCCGCCGATGACAGCTTCTTGCTGACCGGCTTCCCGGCGCTGCTGAGTGCGCCAGCCGATCTGCCGCTGGCGGCGGTGCGCACCCAGGTGCAGCAGGCCTGGCAGCGACTGCCCGCCGCCGATAGTGGCAAAGACGTGCGCGGAATAGTGTTGTCCGCGCCCTACTCGTTCGATCCGTTGGCGCGATTGGCCGCTGCGCGACGTACCCGTCTTTACCTCGCCCTGAGCTTGGCCGCACTGGCATTGGCCACGGTCAATCTGTTCACTCTGCGCTGGCTGGCGCTGCTGCGGCGGCGTGGCGTGTTGCAGATGGAGCGTGTGCTGGGCGCTACCCGCAGCTGGCAGCGAAGACGATTTTTGACGCGTACCGCGGTGACCGCCGTACTGACCCTGGCCCTGTCCACGGCGCTGGCCGGATTGGGTTATGCCGTGCTCAAGCACCTGCTGCAGAAAACCATAAGCTGGGGGGTGTTGGGGGCCACAGCAGTAGCGCAGCAAATGGTATGGATATTGCCGGGATTGCTGTTGGCCGTGATTCTGGCCGAGTCCCTGCCGATACTGACTGTCATGTTGCGCGAACGACTGGATGGCGCGCGCAGCATCACGATTTCACGAGGCGACCGACGTCTCGGCATGGCCGTGCTGAGCGCCGAAGTGTTGCTGGCCGCGCTGATGAGTTGCGCTGCCGCTTGGGCGCTGATCTACGCCTGGCAGCAGCGTCAT
>DAIAZB010000157.1 GCA_027443745.1 Thiomonas sp.
CCGCTCGGTGGCCATTTCGGCCACGCAGGAGGCGCTTGGCGCCCAATGCGGGCGCATTTATGCCGTGAGGCGCTTGCGCGCCAGGTAGATGTTGGCCAGGCTCAGTGCGACGAACGAGCGCGTGGCATTTTTGGCCAGACCACGGTAGCGCACCTTGGTAAAGCCCCACAGCCGCTTGACCACGGCGAACACGTGTTCCACGCGGGCACGCACCTTGGACTTGTTGCGGTTCTTCGCGCGCTGCACTTCGTCGATCTCCCCGCCGCTGCGCACGCGCTGGTTGGTGAAGTCCTTGGCCCGTGGCGCCTTGGACTCGATCAGTGCTTTCTGGCTGGCGTAGGCGCTGTCGCCGTACACGCGCTGCTCGTTGCCGTGCAGCAAGTCGGGCAACGGGTGCTTGTCGTGCACGTTGGCCGCGGTGACCACCGCGCTGTGCGCCAGCCCCGTGCGGCTGTCCACTGCGATATGCATCTTCATGCCGAAGTGGTGAGTCGGCCGCAGGAACTTCCCCCGCAGCCGCTCGCAGAACCGTACGTGACACTCTCGCGTCATACGGCTCCCGTCATCCAACCTGTGGCCCAGCCACGCGCCAGTGATGGAACAGCAGTGGTGCAGCAACTTGCATCTTGTCCAGCCATCCGGCGCTGGCCGCTTTGCGGCGGTGAAGGGCCTTGTATTTTCGTCTGGCCCAACGTTCAAGCGCGCGATCGATGTGCTGGAAGATGCCGAGCATGGCGGTCTTGTAGAACGCACCATAGTATTGCCACCACCCCTGTATCACCGGGTTGTAAAGCCGCGCCACTTCGGCCAGCGTCACGTGGGTCTGGCGATTGAGTCGCCAGCGGCGCACCGCCTGGCGCATCCGCCGCAAGGCATCATCACTGGCTCCCGGCAGGAAGCTCGTGAAGAGCTGATTTTGCTTGCTGTGAGCCTTCCTCGGCCTGAACGTGAAACCCAGGAAGGTGAAGCTCACATGCAGATGCCGTTCGGTGCGATTGCTGTCCTTGCAATACACGACCTTCGATTTGTCGGGATGCATCGTCAGCCCGCAGTCTGCCAACCGTGACGCGATGGATCGCATCACATGCTCCGCCTGCTTCCGACTGCGGCAATGAACCACCGCATCATCTGCATACCGGGCGAACGGACAGTTCGGGCTGCCGCGCTGCATCCACGTGTCGAAGGCGTAGTGCATGAACAGGTTCATCAAGATGGGACTGACCACTCCGCCCTGAGGAGTGCCGCGTTCGCGTGGGACGCGTACGCCACCCTCCAATTCGAACGGCGCGACCAGCCACCGTTCGATGTACAGAAGTATCCAGTCTTCCTTGATGTGGGTGCGCACCGCCTTCATCAGCAGCCCGTGATCGATTTGATCGAAAGCCGCCTTGATATCAAACTCCACCACCCAGTCATATCGCCAGCAGCGTTCACGAGTGATCGCCACGGCTTGCTTCGCCGACCGCCCTGGCCGGTACCCATAGGAGTCCGGATGGAAGATCGGGTCCAGCTCTGGCTCGATGAGAAGCTTGACGACGGTTTGCGCGACACGGTCAGAGACCGTGGGCACTCCCAGCTTGCGCGTGCCACCCGATGCCTTGGGAATCTCCACTTGCTTGACCGGCGGCGGGAAGTACGACCCCGACGACATCCGGTTCCACAGCTTGTACAGATTCCTCGACAGGTCCCGCTCGAAGTCGGCGATGGTCTCATCGTCAACACCGGCAGCACCGCGGTTGGCCCTGACCTGCTGGTATGCCTCCCATACCGTGCGCTTCGCTATGCCATAAGGTTTCGCCGAGGTCACGCCGCTCATCCCCTGAGGTTGGCGACCTTCGTCGGCAGGATAACGCCGCCCCTTCGCTCCACCCCCATTACAGAGGCATCGTCGCTACTACGGGAGGCTCCGCCCCTCGCCCCAGCATCGGTATTCTTCCTCATGGTTTTAGCCACTTGTCATTTCCCTTCGCATCTGGAGCGAGGTTCTCACGTTCCGTACCAAAGCCTGTATTGAGATCATGCCGCCTATACACCGGCTGCCATCGGGTCCGTAGACAGGTGTCGCCCCGATTCGTCCTGAAGCCAATGGTCCACCTCAGTTTTGACAGCGCTTTAGGCATAACGATGCGTCGTCGGACGGTTTGCTTTCGCTCATCTTCTCAATACGTACCGGCCACCCCTGATGGGATGACTTTCGCCCGGTCGCTCACCACCGCGCCTTTTGAACGCAGCAGCACCGGGTGGTTTGAAGCCTGCTCCTGCAAGCCGGCTTCGGGAGGCCAAATCCCATCTTCAGTACAGCACCACAGGTCTGCCGCCTGTGTTCGTGACACACACCACTGCTGACCCTTGCGCGTCTGGTGCATTTCGGGGTCGCGCGCCTTGTCCGCGTTCTTCGTTGAACTGGGCGCACCGATGATGGTCGCGTCCACGATCGTGCCTGTGCCTACCTTCATCCCTCGCGCCTGTAGCACCTGACCGACCTTGGCAAACAGTTGCTCGCCAAGGTCGTTCTTCTCCAGCAGGCGCCGAAACTTCAGCAGCGTCGTGCCGTCAGGCACACGCTCGCGGCCCAGGTCGATGCCCACGAAACGCCGCAGCGCTGTGCTGTCGAGCAACGCCTCCTCACATGCTTCGTCGGCCAGGTTGAACCAGTGTTGAACGAAATACATCCGCAGCATGCGATCCAGCCCCACAGGCGGTCGCCCTTTACCCGCCTTCGGGTAGTACGGCTCGATCACCGCGCGCAACTCCGGCCACGGCACGATCTGCTCCATCGTCGCTAGGAACACGTCGCGTTTGGTCGGGCGTCGGTATTGTTCGAATCCCGCGCCTTGATCGGCCGCCATTGCAAGGGTCTGTTGCGTTCTCATCCGTATTCAACGCTTCACCCGCTCAAACGGTGGACTTGTTCAGCGTAGCCCTAAGCCCACCTTGGCCACATCGAAGCTCAGCCCCCCGACGTTGACCTTGTCCATACCGGCTTTGCGCGCCATCTTGAGCACGAAGCCGTCATCCTGCGCAAACGCGCTGCGCACGAGCGCGACGATCGCCGAACCGGGTTCGATCGCCTTGTCGGCCCATAGGTCGACGTAGAGCACGGCTGCGCCGCGCTTCTCGAGCGCGGGCATCAGGTCTTCGCGAACGAACGTCGACTTGCCGGTGCGCCGCGGTGCGGCCAGGAACAGGCCGGAACGCGTCGGCGCGAGAGGTGCCTCGTTGAGGATGACGTTGGCCAAGTCGTTGGCCAAGTCGGGGCGATGGAAGAACGGGTCGGTAGCCATGTCAGAAGTCTGCAGAACGGATGGGGATGGCGATTATGGTATTTTATACCTCTATATACAGCCATATGGTCGATCCGAAGGTGGTTGACATCAAGGCAGTGGCCGCGACCACCGACAAGAGTTAGGGTGTTTTATGGTGCTCTATACCGATCATGACCCTGGTGCCTCGGGTGTCCGAAGTCCTGAGCGTTGCTGTGGCTGACCCCGCGCAGCTGCCGGCCTAAGGCATCCGGGAGCGCTACGAGCGCACCGCCGAAAACCTCGTGGCACCGTGCGAGCTGCGGCTGCAGGGCACGGTCTTCGCGAGTGCGAACGGGCGCCCGGACTGCACAGGCCGCTCGAGCCCGCGCTGGCCAGCGTGCTGGCGCCCTGTCCCGGGCCTTTGTGCATCAGATACATAATTGCGATGGAACGCCGCCAGACGTGCGCGGGCAGGAATCACGCGCCTCTGTCACAATCTGCGGGTTTCCGCGCTTGACGTCCTGCCTTCGGCTCGCCGCGCAGCCGCTCCCAAACTCCAACGAACCGTTCTCGCATGATCCCCCATCTCATCTCCACGGAAAGTGGCCCGGTGCTCGAACTCGAGCAGCGCATTCTCGAAGCCCAGCCCGCCATCGAGCGCTGGTTCCGGCTGGAGTGGATGGAGCATT
>DAIAZB010000158.1 GCA_027443745.1 Thiomonas sp.
CGCGCTTGAACGCCCAGGGCTTGGCCGTGCCGTCGTAATGCAGATGCGTGCCCGGGTCGCCGGCGTAGGCGAACGCGTTGCCGACCGGGTTCCAGCTCGCACCGCCGTCGTCGGAGCGCTGGATCACCTGGCCGAACCAACTGCTGGTCTGCGAGGCGTAGAGCCGCTCGGGGTTGGCCTTTGATCCCGCCATGTGGAAGATTTCCCAGCCGCCGAAGTGCGGCCCCCTCACCTGCCAGTCGCGGCGGGCGGCGTCGGACGTGAGGATGAAGGCGCCTTTGCGCGTACCCACCAAAACACGGATGCGGGCCATGGTCTGTCTCCTGTGTGAGGTTCCTCGGGGGTCGCTCAGTGTGCCGCGACGTGGCGCGTGAAGTGGTCGAGAATCGCCTGCCAGCCGGCCCGCTGCTGCTCGATCGGGAAGGTGGTCTCGGGGTCGAACGTGACGCGAACCCGCACGCCACCTGCCATCTCGGTGAACGTGACACGCGCGTGGCGCCCGCCGAACTCGTATTCGATCAACCGCTCGGGCTCGACGCGGGTGTAGGTGCCGGCAAAATCGAAACCCTGGCTGCCGTCCTTCGCTTCCATGCGCGAGGAGAACGCGCCGCCTTCGCGCAGGTCGACTTCCGCCCGCGTGGTGTGCCAGTCGCTGGACGCGGCGTTCCACTGCACGATGTCGGCCGGCGTGACGTAGGCGCGCCAGACTTCGGCGAGCGGCGCGGCGACGGTGGTTTCGACGGTGACTTGCATGGCGGGCTCTCGTGGACTTGGGGGGACGGATGCGGATGCAGCTGCTCACACGCGCAGCAGGGCGCGGAAGCCGCGGGCGGCGTAGTAGGACTCGGCCCCGTTGTGATAGACGAACACCTGGCCGTAGCGGCGATCGCAGAACAGGGCGCCGCCCAGCGCGCGGACAGCTTCAGGAGTCGCGACCCAACTGGATGTCCGGGTATCGAACTCGCCGAGCTGCTGCAGCGCGCGGTAGCGCTGCTCGGTCAGCAGTTCGACACCCATCGCGGCGGCAAGGTCCACTGCGCAGCCTTTCGGCTTGTTCTCCTTCCTCGCGTCCAGCGCCTGGCGGTCGTAGCACAGGCTGCGGCGCCCTGCCGGAGTCTCCGCGGAGCAGTCGCAGAACAGGAACTGGCCGGATGCTTTGTCATGGCCGATCACGTCCGGCTCGCCGCCCGTGCGTTCCATCTCGCCCAGCGACTGCAGTGCCGCCTGGCTGGCTTCGAGCCGGGCCTGCACCTGCGCCCAGGCGATGCCTGCGTGGCGCTGCGGGTTGTTTTCAAACCGGGCTTTCAGCGTGTCGATCAAGGCGTTCATGGCGTTGGGTTTCATGCGCGGTTCTCGCGAAGGATGTGCCTGGCATTGGACTGCACTTGCTGCGTTGTGTCCGTGCCGTTCTCAGGACCGCGAGTCGAAGCCGAAGACGCGCTGCTCCTGCTGGCAGCGGCAGGCCTTGGCGATGCGCGCGGCCCACGCGACGGCCTCCTCGCGCGTGGGCAGTTCGAGCACGGTGAAGCCGCCGTCGAGCGGGGGCGCCCACGGGTAGCCGCCCTCGGCGACCAAGCCGTCGGCAGCGACGAGCACGGGCGGCACGGCTGCGTCGATGCCGCCGGCGAAGACGTAAACGCCGGCGGCCTTCGCCTCATCGATCACGGCGGCCGCGTCGCGGCCCACCGTCTCCCACTCGTCGTCAGGCACGACCATCGCCGCGCTGGGGAAGGAGATCAGGTACTTGGCCATGGCGCGCTTTCCTTGACGATGGATGACGGTTGCGAAGTGTGTGTGCTGTCAGGCCGCTACGACTCGCGCACATAGCGCAGGTGGGTGGCGGCTGGGCCATCGAGCACCTTGTCGATGCGGAACCGCGGCGCGGGCTCGCGCAGGTTCTCGAACAGTCGCCGCCCGCTGCCGAACAACACGGGTGCCAGGGCGATTTCCAGTTCGTCGACCACGCCCAGGTTCAGGTACTGCTGGATCACGTCGGCGCCACCGGCGATGCGGATGTCTTTGCTGCCCGCCCCTTCCCGCGCCAGTTCCAGCGCGCGTTCCGGCCCGTCGCTGATGAAGAAAAAGGTCGTCCCGCCGGGGCGTACCCAGGGTTCGCGTTTCGTATTGGTCAGAACGTAGACCGGGGTGTGGAACGGCGCTTCTTCCGGCCAGGCGACCTCGCCCTGGTCGAACATGCGCTTGCCCATGATGTTGGCGCCGATGCGCTCGGCGGTGCGGCGGACCAGGTCGTTGACCGGGCCGGTTTCGCCGCCGGCGACGAACTGGTGGTTCTCGCGAAAATACTGCTGCTCGAGCAGCCAGCCCATCAGCGCACCCCACTTGGCGCCCCAGTTCTTGTAGCCGGGATTGCCCATGGTCATGCCTTCCGGCGCCAGGTAGCCGTCGAGGCTGAGGCCGATGTTGACGAAGACTTTGTGCATGGTTCTCCTCGCGCTTGTGGGGTGTCGGCCTCACGTTAACGGGCGCAGCGACGGTGGCTTCGAGTCAGCCGCGCCGTGCGGCTTCGATCGCGGCGATGTCGATCCTGCCCATCGTCATCATCGCCTCGAACGCGCGTTTCGCGGCGGCCGGGTCGGGGTCGGCAATGGCGCGCATAAGCATGCGCGGCGTGATCTGCCAGGACAGGCCCCAGCGGTCCTTGCACCAGCCGCACGCGCTTTCCTCGCCACCATTGCCGACGATGGCGTTCCAGTAGCGATCGGTTTCCTCCTGCGTGTCGGTAGCGACCTGGAAGGAGAACGCCTCGCTGTGGCGGAATTCGGGGCCGCCGTTCAAGCCCAGGCAGGGAATGCCCAGCACGGTGAACTGCACCGTCAGTACGTCGCCGGCCTTGCCGGAGGGGTAATCGCCGGGCGCACGGAGGACCGCATCGACCGAGGAATCGGGAAAGGTCGCGGCGTAGAAGCGCGCGGCGTCTTCGGCGTCCTTGTCATACCACAGGCAGACGGTGTTGCGGGCGATGGGGTTCATGATGAAGCTCTCACGGTTGGTCTCATGGCTCGTAGCAGGGCACGCAGGCGCGGACCTCCACGCTGGCGTAGCGCGCGGCGGGGCAGCGCCGGGCGATGGCCAGGGCCTCGTCCATATCGGCACACTCCAGCAGGAAGAAGCCGCCGAGCATTTCCTTGGACTCGGTGAACGGGCCGTCGCGCAGCACTTGCCGGCCCTGCTGCGTCTGCACCCGCACGGCATGGCGGTCGGGTCGCAGCGCGTCTCGGGCGACGAGCCGGTCGCCCAGGCTCTCGCCGAAGGCCACCATCTCGGCGTAAAGCGCGCGGCCCTCAAGTTCGCTGCGGGCATCGCGCTGTTCGCGCGGTTCGTGGATCAACAGGACGAAGCGCATGAGGTCTCCCTGGGTTGACGGTGATAGATGAGTTCAGCCCATGGCCGCTGCGGCGGCTTCGCGGATCTGCTCGGGGCTGAGGTCGCGCACATGGGTGGCGATGCTCCAGCGGTGGCCGAAGGGGTCGGCGAGCTGGCCGTAGCGGTCGCCCCAGAACTGATCGGCCAGCGGCATGGCCACGGTGGCGCCGGCGGCAATGGCGCGGGCGAACACGGCGTCGGCGTCCTGCACCTGCAGGTGGATGGTGACGGGCGAGCCCTTGAGCGTCTGCGGCCCGAGCGCGCCATGCTCGGGCATTTCGTCAAACAGGAACAGTTGCGAGTCGCCGATCTGCACGCAGGCGTGCATGATCTTGCCGTCAGGTGTCGGCAGGCGGAACTGCTCGATGGCGCCGAAGGCGCGGGCCTAGAAGGCGATGGCGGCCGCGGCGCCGCAGCAGACCAGATGCGGGGTGAGGCTGTGCATGCCCTCGGGAATGGCCTGGACCTTGCTCATGGTGTTTCTCCTTGCGTGGGAGGCGCGCGGACTGTGCGCCTTGTCAGTACGACGATCCGGTGGGGCGCGGATCGACAGCGGCGGCGAGACTATTTTGCGCGGCCCGGCGCCCGCCCGTGCCATGGCTACTCCACGGAGACGACTTGGAACAATGCATCACGCATGCACCTTTTCGTGCCGTTCGAGCATCTCCACGAACTGGACAATTTTGTTCGCCCGCGTTTCGGC
>DAIAZB010000159.1 GCA_027443745.1 Thiomonas sp.
GCATGACCGATTTTTGACGGGGTCGGCGGCCACTGGACCGCAGACGAGTGTGAGGGGTAGCGCAGCAGTGCAGGGTTTTTCAACTTTTATCGACGGAGGTGCATCATGGCTTTTGAAATGATCGAGGACGCCGCCAACAACGGCTTCAACAGTGGGACCAACATCAAGGTGATCGGCATGGGCGGGGGTGGCGGCAACGCTGTCGAGCACATGATTGCCAGCGGCGTGAAAGGCGTGGAATTCATTTGCGCCAACACCGATGCGCAAGCGCTGAAATCGTCCAGCTCGCATCGCTTCATCCAACTGGGCAAGACCGGCCTCGGCGCTGGCGGCAAGCCTCAGGTCGGGCGCGACGCGGCGGAGCAGGCCCAGGCCAGTATTCGCGATGCGCTGACCGGCGCCCACATGCTGTTCATCACGGCCGGCATGGGTGGCGGCACGGGCACGGGTGCCGCTCCCGTGGTGGCGCGTATCGCTCGCGAGATGGGCATTCTCACCGTGGCCGTGGTCACCAAGCCTTTCGAGTTCGAGGGCACCAAGCGCCTGTCGAATGCCGACACCGGGCTGGAGGAACTGGAGAAGAACGTCGATTCGCTGATCGTCGTGCTCAACGAGAAACTGCTGGAGGTCTATGGCGACGACATTTCGCAGAAGGAGGCCTTCGCCAAGGCCAACGACGTGCTGAAGAACGCCACTGGCGGCATCGCCGAAATCATCAACGTCCCCGGCATGATCAACGCCGACTTCGAGGACGTGAAGACGGTGATGGGCGAGCCCGGCAAGGCGATGATGGGCACCGCTGTGTCCAGCGGCGCGGACCGCGCCCGCCTGGCTGCCGAGCAGGCCGTGGTCTGCCCCTTGCTCGATGGCGTGGATCTGTCCGGCGCCAAGGGCGTGCTGGTCAACATCACTGCCGACGACTCGCTGAAATTGAGCGAGACGCGCGAAGCGATGAATGCCATCCGCGCCTATGCGGCACCGGATGCGCACATCATCTTCGGCACGGTGAACGACCCCACCATGGGCGACTCGCTGCGCGTGACCGTGCTGGCCACCGGGCTGTCGAAAGCCCGGGTCGTCGTCAAGGCGGCGCCCAGCCTGACCGTGTTGCGCACCGGCACCGATTCCGGTCCGATGAGCATGGGCCACGGTTCCGGCCCGGGCATCGACACCTCGCAGATTCCGGCCATCTGGCGCAATCCGCGCGGCAATGCGCCTTCGGCCCATGTCAATGCGCTGATGCAAAGCGGCATGGAAGAACTGGAGATCCCGGCCTTCCTGCGCAAGCAGGCCGACTGATCCCCGGCGACTGCTAGAACCACGTCGATTGCAAGCTGGGCCAAGGCCGCTTCTTCTGCCCGACTGAAGCGGCCGCCGGCAGGAACGGACGGATGACCCCGTTGCGTCGGTTCCTGCCCGGCCCGGCACGTTGACTTTGCCTGGCGGCGTTGACCGGGTGCTGTTGCCTGAGCATGCCATGTGCGCAGGGCGCCGAGCAGACTGGACTGACGACTCTTAAAATAGCCCCTCGTTATCAATGACAGTTTTTCGATTGGAAAAACGGCAAGCCATGTTGTCGCAACGCACCATCCGTTCAGCCAATCGCGCCGTGGGCGTCGGCCTGCACAGCAGCGAGCGGGTCGAACTCACGCTCCATCCGGCGCCACCCGACACCGGGATCGTGTTTCGCCGCACCGATCTGCCGCAAGCCGTCTCCATTGCGCTGCACCCTTTGGCCGTGGTCGACACCCGCATGGCCACCACGCTGGGTTCGGGCGACGCCAAGATTCATACCGTCGAGCATCTGCTCTCGGCCTGCGCCGGCCTGGGGCTGGATAACCTGATTGTGGACGTGGACGCCGAGGAAATCCCCATCCTCGACGGTTCCGCCTCCAGTTTCGTTTACCTGCTTCAGTCCGCCGGACTGCAAGAGCAGGCCGCACCCAAGCGCTTCATCCGCATGCTCCGGGCGGTGGAGGTGCGCACGCACGACGGCGATGGCGAGAAGTGGGCGCGTCTGGCGCCGCACGAGGGCTTTCGCCTGAATTTCGCGATCGAGTTCGACCATCCTGCCATCGATCAGACGGCGCAGGATTACAGCTTCGACTTCGACATGCAGGCTTACGTGCGTGACATCGCCCGCGCTCGCACCTTCGGCTTCATGCGCGATGTGGACGCACTGCGTGAGCGCGGCCTGGCCCAGGGCGGCAGCATGGAAAACGCCATCGTCATGAACGAGTCGCGCATCCTCAACCAGGAGGGCCTGCGTTTCGACGCCGAATTCGTCAAGCACAAGATGCTCGACGCCATCGGCGATCTCTATGTCATCGGCCATCCCATCATTGGAGCCTACAGCGCCTATCGCAGCGGCCACGCCGTGAACAACGCGCTGCTGCGCGCCGTGCTCGACGACCCTGCGTCCTATGAGATCGTCAGCTTCGACGATGTCAGCACCGCCCCGCCCGGTTACCGCAGCGCACTCAAGGCCGCAGCCTGAGCCCACCGCCTCGGCCCTCGCGCCGAGGACAATGCCTGCGGCTCGCGGCAGCTACAGCTTTTCGCGCAACGCCCGCAGCCGCGCACGCACCGAGGCAGGCGCCCGCGATGGCCTTGACGCCTCGACGTGCAAGGGTTGGCCCATCGGCGGCGAAACCGGCTCCTGCACCCGCACCATGATGCGCTTGAGCGGCCATTGCGCCTGCTGCAACTGGCGCAACAGCAGCGGACCGTAGAGTTTGAGCTTGGCGGCCACCGCCGGGGATGAGGCCGTGAGGTTCCAGACACCGTCGGCCCAGCGGCCAGGGCGCACAGCCGCCGTCAGTTCCAACGGCAACGCGCCCTGCAATGTCGCCCACATCGTTTGGGATGTGAGTGCTTGCTCTTTCAGCGTCATCAGCGTTGGCGTGCGCTGCATCCACTGCGGCAGCATGGCCATGGAGGCCGTAGCCGGGCTCGTGGCGTGGCGACGCCGCGACTTGCGGAGCTGGGTCGGGCCTGAAGTCATCTGAGGGGCGTCGGGAAAGCGCCACCTGGGCGCGCATAGGGGTGAAGACGGTATTGTCTGGCAAGGTCGGACCACTCCGCGCGCGAGGGGCGCTGGGTAGAATGGAAGTTTCCCTTTTGATGGCATCCGGGGCTTGTTGTCCTCCCCTGCCCAGGGCCGCTTGATCCGGTCTGCCAGGCGTGCCGCATCCAGACCGACCCATGCCCGCATCCTTCCTGACCCGTCTCTTCGGCAGCCGCAACGAGCGGCTGCTGCGCCAATACCGGCGTGTGGTCCAGCGCATCAACGCGCTGGAGCCGCAGTTCGAACAACTCAGCGATGAGGAACTGCGCGCCAAGACCGCCGAATTCAAACAACAGGTCGCTGATGGCCGCGCGCTCGAGGACCTGCTTCCCGAGGCTTTCGCAGTGGTGCGCGAGGGCGGCAAGCGCACGCTGAAAATGCGCCATTTCGACGTGCAACTGGTGGGCGGCATGGCGCTGCACGACGGCAAGATTGCCGAGATGCGTACCGGCGAGGGCAAGACCCTGGTGGGCACGCTGCCGGTGTATCTGAACGCGCTCGCGGGCAAGGGTGTGCATGTGGTCACGGTCAACGACTACCTCGCCCAGCGCGATGCGCAGTGGATGAGCCGCCTGTACAACTTCCTCGGCCTGACCGTCGGCATCAACCTGCCGAACATGCCTCGCGAGGACAAGCAGGCGGCCTACGCTTGCGATGTGACCTACGGCACGAACAACGAATACGGCTTCGACTACCTGCGCGACAACATGGTGTTCGAGCCCGCCGAGCGGGTCCAGCGCGGACTGAACTATGCGCTGATCGACGAGGTCGATTCCATCCTGATCGACGAGGCGCGCACGCCGCTGATCATCTCCGGCCAGGCGGACGACAACACCGAGTTGTATCTCAAGCTCGACAAGGTCGTGCCCCTGCTCGATCGCCAGATCGGCGAGGAGGATCCGCTCACCGGCAAGGGCGTGGAAAAGCCCGGCGACTTCACGGTGGACGAGAAAAGCCATCAGGTCTACCTCACCGAGTCCGGGCACGAGAAGGCCGAGCGCATTCTGGGCGAGATGGGACTCATCCCGGAAGGCAGCACGCTGTACGACCCGGCCAATATCGCGTTGATGCATCACCTGTACGCGGCGCTGCGCGCCCACAACCTGTACCACCGCGACCAGCATTATGTGGTGCAGAACGGCGAGGTGATCATCGTCGACGAATTCACCGGCCGCATCATGACCGGACGGCGCTGGTCCGATGGCCTGCACCAGGCGGTGGAGGCCAAGGAAGGCGTGCAGATTCAAAACGAGAATCAGACCCTGGCGTCGATCACGTTCCAGAACTATTTCCGCATGTACGCCAAGCTGGCCGGCATGACCGGCACGGCCGACACCGAGGCCTACGAGTTCCAGGAAATCTACAAGCTGGAAACCGTGGTCATTCCGACCAACCGCCCCAGCCAACGCAAGGATCACCAGGACAAGGTCTACAAGACCGCCCGGGAGCGCGACCTGGCGGTGGTGGCCGATATCAAGGATTGTTTCGAGCGCGGCCAGCCGGTGCTGGTGGGCACCGCCTCGATCGAGGCGAGCGAAAACCTCTCGCTGCTGCTGAACA